>JAGAPI010000125.1 GCA_017623335.1 Prevotella sp. | reverse complement strand
ACATCCGCAAAAAATGCTTGCCATTGACCTGATGGACGAGATGGCGTGGGACGACTTCCTGACAAAGGTGGACGAAACCCACTATTGTCTGAACACCAAGACGCAGACACAGGAGGGAGTGTTCCGCCGCAAGCCCAACGGCAAGAACAGCTTCATTCCCGACGACGGAAGCCTGCCGGTGTTTGTTGCCGAGCGCAACTCAATGTGCGCCCTCAACGGCGACCGTGTGCAGGTGGTCTACACGGCGCGCCGCCGCAGGCACATCAAGGAGGCTGTGGTCATTGCCATACTCAAGCGCGCCAAGGACACTTTCGTGGGCAAGCTGAAGATTGTCGACGACATCGCATTCCTCGTGACACAAGACCAGCTGAGCGCCGACATCATCATACCCCAGCGCAAGCTCAAGGGATGCAAGGAAGGGCAGAAGGCTGTGGTGCGCATCATGCAGTGGGCGGACAACGAGCACAAGAACATGATTGGCGAGGTGGTCGACGTGCTGGGCGAGCAAGGCGACAACGACGTGGAGATGAACTCGATACTGGTGCAGTACGGGCTGCCCTACAAATATCCCGAAGAGGTGGAGAAGGCGGCAGAGAAAATTCCTGCCGAAATCTCGGAGCAGGACATTGCCGAGCGCGAGGACTACCGCGACGTGTTCACCTGCACCATCGACCCGCGCGACGCAAAGGACTTCGACGACGCCCTGTCGATACGCCGCATGGACAGCGGACTGTGGGAAGTGGGCGTGCACATCGCCGATGTGAGCCATTATGTCAGGGAAGGAAGCATCATCGACAAGGAGGCGCTGAAGCGCGCCACGAGCGTCTATCTCGTAGACCGCACCATACCGATGCTGCCCGAGCGCCTTTGCAACTTCATCTGCTCACTGCGTCCCGACGAGGAGAAGCTCGCCTACAGCGTGATGTTCGAGATGGACGAGAATGCGGAGGTTAGGCGCTGGCATCTGGCACACACCGTGATAAAGAGCAACCGCCGCTATGCCTACGAGGAGGTGCAGCAGATTCTTGAGGACAACGGAGTGGTGGACGGCACGGGGCAACCCGCGCCTGTGCCAGCCAACGGCGAATACAAGGGCGAGAATGCGGCAATGCTAATACAGCTTGACAAGCTGGCTAAGCTGCTTCGCGACAGGAGGTTCAAGAACGGGGCGGTGAAGTTCGACCGCGAGGAGATGCACTTCGACATCGACAGTGAGGGCAAGCCCACGCGCTGCTTCTTCAAGATGTCGAAGGATGCCAACAAACTGATAGAGGAGTTTATGCTCCTTGCCAACCGCACCGTGGCTGAGAGCATCGGCAAGGTGAAGAAGGGACAGAAGGCAAAGACTCTGCCTTATCGCATACACGATGCGCCCGACCCGACGAAGCTCGAGACGCTGCGCGAGTTTGTGGTGAAGTTCGGCTATAAGATGAAGACGGCGGGCACTAAGGGTGCCATCTCAAGGAGCCTTAACTCGTTGATGGAGGAATGTCACGGCACCAAGGAGCAGAAGCTCATCGAGACCGTGGCACTCAGGGCTATGATGAAGGCGAAATACAGCGTTCACAACATCGGGCACTACGGACTGGCGTTTGATTACTACACTCATTTCACGTCGCCCATCCGCCGCTATCCCGACACTATGGTTCACCGTCTGCTGACAAGCTATCAGGAGGGTGCAAAGTCCGCCAACAAGGATTATTACGAGGAACTGTGCGAGCATTGCAGCGACATGGAGATAACGGCTCAGAACGCCGAGCGCGATTCTATCAAATACAAGATGGTGGAGTTTATGGAGGACAAGGTGGGTAATGTCTACACCGGTCACATCAGCGGCATTCAGAGCTACGGTGTGTATGTGGAAATTGACGAGAACCACTGCGAGGGACTTGTTTCCCTGCGCGACCTCGACGATGACTACTACGACCTTGACGAGAAGAACTACTGTCTCGTGGGACGCCGTCACCATCACAAGTATCAGCTCGGCGACGAACTGAGAATAAAGGTTGCAGGAGCCAATCTTGAGAAGAAACAGCTGGACTTTGTGCTGGCGGAGGAGGAGTAACTTCTATGCAGTTGCGGGTAAAACAGTGATTCTTAATTGTAATTGTAGTAAATTTTGATATTGCAGCGGGCTGAAAGCCCAATAAGCGCATAGCCCAGGGCACAGCGTAGCGGCGCCCTGGGTTTATGGATTTAATAGGTATCAACGAAACGCCCTGAAAGGGCAAAAGCGTTATTTTATATGTCGATTTGCGCTTTTGCCCTTTCAGGGCGTTAATAAAAATTATATTATTCTATTCCCCAGGGCGATGCCCCAAGCTATGCGCTTATTGGGCTTTCAGCCCGTTAAGAACGTAAAATCTGCAATAACATCATTTGTCCTCTAACTCCTCCTAACTCCTTTTTTCAATTCGTTCAAGGAAACCCCTCCCATTAACTCCTTAAACTATTCCTATACCTCCGGCGGAATAATCGGAATAACGAACCAGAAGGTTGACCCCTTCCCCAATTCACTCTTTACTCCAATCTCGCCTCCCAACTGCGTGATTATGCTCTTGCTTATGGGCAGTCCCAATCCTGTGCCGTGTACAAACGAGTTGAGCTTAACGAAGCGGTCGAACACCTTGCTGCACTTGCTCGGCTCAATGCCCGTGCCAGTGTCGGTGACATGGAAGCGCAGATGTCCGTTGTCCACTTTCTCGTAGCCCACCTTAATGCTGCCGCTGGAAGTAAACTTAATGGCATTGTTCACAAAGTTGGATATTACCTGATTCAGGCGCTTGCTGTCGTTCACAATGCGGCATTGGGGCAGACATTGGTCGAATATCACCTCCACTCCAGGCTTTGCCTTTAGCTGCATTGCCTTCACGATGCTGTCGCATAGCAAGTTCACGTCCATTTCGCCCATGTTGAACTCCAGCATTCCAGCCTCAATGCGCGACATGTCGAGAATATCGTTGATGAGCTGCAGCAACAGGTCGCTGTTGGTGTTTATTATGTTGACAAATTCCTGCTTCTCCTCTTCATCGTCGGCCATTCCCAACAGGTTTGCAAAGCCTACGATGGCATTGAGCGGCGTGCGTATCTCGTGCCTCATGTTGGCAAGGAACGCGCTCTTCAGGCGGTTGGTCTCCTCGGCATATCCTTTGGCGCGGAGCAGTTCGGTGCAAATGCTTATTATACCTGCAAGCGAGGAGAGCCACTGATAGTCGCTGTCGGTCCACTGCTCCACACGGTCTACAATGTCCACGCCCATATATCCTTTAACTTTCGAGCCTGCAATGAGCGGCACCACCAGCAGCGCCTTGATGTTCTGGCGCGCAAGAATATCAAATTCGCCGTCGGTCATTCCTTCGGGGCGGTTTACGCTTTCAAACAGTATCACCTTTTTGCTTCTTATCTGCTCTGTCCACCACGGCACCACCGATATGGGCAGTGCCTGTAGCGTGTCCTTTTCAGGACTGACACCGTCTGCCACAACCTCGTAGGTACAGCTCTGGTGCTGTCCCGATTCGTCGTATTCAAAAATGTAGGCACGTCCAGCCTTGAAATATCCCATGATGTCTGTCAGAATCTCGTACACTCCAGCGTCCATGTTGTCCTCGTTGAGAAAATGTGTGAGCGACTGCGTGATGGCACCCTGCCTGAACATCAGGTCGTTCATGGTGCGTGCCATGTCCTTGTCATCAGGAGCCTTTGTCTGCTGCAATGTCCCGAACACCGTCATGGTACCGTCGGGCAGATATTCCTTTTCGCCGTTCCACAGTGAGCGCAGCCATATCAGTCCCTCGCTGGTATGCACGGGATAGGTCTCGTCGAACAGGCACAAGCCTTTTTCAATGGCGAGAAACTTCCGGCTTATGTGCTGACGGTAGTCCTCGTGGATGAATTTTGCATAGTCGGCGAATTTCATCGTGCATTCTTCCAGATTGAAAAGATGACACAAATATTCCGAACAGCAGTACTCTCTCTTTTTAAAGTCTGCTGTCCACCAGCCTATTCGAGCCTGTTGCGACAGGCGTCGCAGCCGTTCCAGTTCGTTGGGTTGTTCGTTTGACATTTTAGATTGTAGCTTTATAATTTCTGCAAAAATACAAAAAAATATTTTAATACAGCATTCGGAAGTGGCGAAACTTCATTTTTTTGTCTTTTTTAACCGTATAAGACATAAAAATCCGCGACATGACTTTCATACATCATGTCGCGGATTCCATGTGTTTTGATTTTGTATTGTCTATGCTCTGAATTATTTTCCCGAAAGATAGTTGTCCACTTTCTTTGCTGCCTCATGTCCGTTTGCCATAGCTCTCACCACGAGGCTCTGTCCCGTAGCGGCATCGCCTGCAAAGAACACGTTGTCGCCCGTGGCGGTGTGCTCCGGCTTGAGGAAGCCCATGGCGAGCATCACCATCTCGCATTTTATTATTTCGGGCTTGCCTTTCTCCACCATTATGGGGCGGCCACCCTCCGGATTCGGTTGCCAGTCTATTTCCTGCACCTTCACTCCCGTCAGCTTGCCGTTTTTACCAATAAACTCCAGCGAGTTGATGTTCCAGCGGCGGGTGCATCCCTCCTCGTGGCTCGATGTGGTCTTGAGCGTGCGCGGATAGTTTGGCCACGGATTCTTCGGGTCCACCGGTCCTTCCACGGGCTTTGGCATAATCTCTATCTGGGTCACGCTCTTGCAGCCCTGACGGTGGGCTGTGCCTATGCAGTCGCTGCCCGTGTCACCGCCGCCGATTACCAGCACGTCCTTGCCCTTGGCGCTTATAATCTCGCGCTTGTCGAACTCCACGCCTGCAAGTATGCGGTTCTGCTGGCTCAGCACCTCAAGTGCGAAGTACACGCCTTCCAGCTCGCGTCCCGGAATGTTGAGGTTGCGCGCCACGGGGGTGCCTGTTGCTATCACGTAGGCGGCGAATCCCTCAGGCAGTTTGTCTTCGCTGATGTCCTGTCCGTAGCGGAACTCAATGCCTTCAGCTTCGAGCACCTTCATGCGGCGGTCGATGATTGCCTTGTTGAGCTTGAAGTTAGGGATGCCGTAGCGAAGCAGTCCGCCGGCAGCTTCCATCTTCTCGAACACCGTCACCTTGTAGCCCTTTTTGTTCAGCTGGTTGGCGGTGGCGAGTCCTGCCGGTCCGGCGCCAATCACCGCCACGCTCTTGCCGTTGCGCTCAGGCACCTCAGCCCTCACGTAGTTCTCCTGAAACGCCATTTCGGTGATGGCAGCCTCGTCCTCGCGGTTGGTGGTGGGCTCATGTTCTATGAGGTTTAGCACGCACGCCTTCTCACAGAGTGCGGGACACACGCGGCCCGTGAACTCCGGAAAGTCGTTGGTAGCATTGAGCAGGCGGTAAGCCAGTTCGTAGTCACCCTTGTACAGAGCATCGTTCCACTCTGGCGGCTTGTTGCCCAGCGGACATGCCCAATGACAGAAAGGCACACCGCAGTCCATGCAGCGCGATGCCTGCTGTCGGCGCTCCTTGCTGTTGAGCGTCTGTTCCACCTCACCAAAATCATGAATACGGTCATGCACCGGTCTGTATCCCGCCTCTTGGCGGTGTTTTGTCAAAAATGCTTTTGGATTTCCCATAGTTTTTAAATGAAGAATGAAGAATGAAGAAGGAACAATCAACGGTCGGTGACCGCACGGAAAGTCAATCATTTCTCCTTAAATCCTTATGCTTAATCCTTATTCTTTTATATTTTAAAATTAACCACTTGTTGAAGAACAAGAACAAACAACAAAGAATAATATGTGTATATATAGCCCGCAGGCTGATTCTTCATTCTTCATTTTCTCAATAATCTCTCTGCATGTCGGCGATTTTCTGTTGCAGTTTCTTCATCTGCTCTTCCTGCAGCACACGCTTGTACTCTATCGGCACCACCTGTATGAAGTCCTCCACGTAGCGGTTCCAGTCGTCGAGCATTGTGCGTGCCAGCTTTGAACCGGTGTACAGATAGTGCTGGCGTATGAGCTCGTGCAGTTCCTTGCGGTAGCTGTTGTCCTCCACGAGGTTTATCTCCACCATGTCCATGTTGCAGAAGTAGTCGAAATCATGTTTCTTGTCCCAGATGTAAGCCACACCGCCGCTCATGCCGGCAGCAAAGTTGCGTCCCGTCTCGCCGAGCACCACCACGCGACCGCCCGTCATGTACTCGCAACAGTGGTCGCCAGCTCCCTCGATTACGGCAATGGCTCCCGAGTTGCGCACGGCAAAACGCTCGCCCACCTTACCGTTGACGTACAGCTCGCCGCTGGTGGCTCCGTAGAGTCCCGTGTTGCCCGCTATGATGTTGTTCTCAGCCTCGAAGTTGCTGCGCACCGGCGGCAGTATGGCTATTCGTCCTCCTGAGAGTCCCTTGCCGAAGTAGTCGTTAGCCTCGCCCTCCAGCTTGAAGCTCACGCCCTTGGTGAGGAATGCTCCGAAGCTCTGTCCTGCCGAGCCCTTGAACTTAATGTTCACGGTGTTGTCGGGCAGTCCCTCGCCGCCATACTTCCGTGCTATTGTTCCGCTGAGCATCAGTCCGCAGGCGCGGTCGGTGTTCTTTATGGCGTAGTCAAGGTTCACCTCCTGTGCCATGTCTATTGCGCGCTGTGCCGCACGTATTATCTGCTGGTCGAGCACGTTCTCCAGTTCGTGGTGCTGGTCGGTGACGTGGTACAAGGCGTTGTCGGTCTGCTCCTTGTACAGCAGTCGGCTGAAGTCGAGCAGCGCATATTTTGCGTTGTCGCCGTAGGCAGCCTTTGTCTCTATCAGCTCGGTGTGACCCACAATGTCGTTGAGCTTTGTGAATCCCATCTCAGCCAAGTACTCGCGCACTTCCTGCGCCATGAATCTGAAGAAGTTTATCAGATACTTGTAGTGACCTATGAAGTTGGCGCGCAGCTTCGGATCCTGAGTTGCCACGCCCATGGGGCAGGTGTTGAGGTTACATTTGCGCATCATCATACAGCCCAGCACTATTAGCACCGACGTTCCGAAACCGAACTCCTCGGCTCCGAGCAGCGCCATCATCACCACGTCGCGACCTGTCTTCAGCTGACCGTCTGCCTGCAGGCGCACCTGTCCGCGCAGTCCGTTCTTTATGAGTGTCTGCTGTGTCTCGGCAAGGCCAATCTCAGGACTGATGCCCGCAAAGCGCATCGATGATGCTGGACTGGCTCCCGTACCGCCTTCGGCTCCCGAAATAACAATCAGGTCTGCCTTAGCCTTTGCCACACCGGCGGCGATTGTTCCCACACCGCTCTCTGCCACGAGCTTCACGCTCACTGCTGCCTGCGGGTTGACGTTCTTGAGGTCGAAGATGAGCTGTGCCAAGTCTTCTATTGAATATATGTCGTGGTGCGGCGGCGGAGATATGAGCGAGATTCCCGGTATTGAGTGGCGGGTCTTGGCTATTATCTCGTTCACCTTGAATCCCGGCAGCTGTCCGCCCTCGCCGGGCTTTGCTCCCTGAGCCACCTTAATCTGTATCTCCTCGGCGTTAACCAAGTATTCGGTGGTTACTCCAAAACGTCCCGATGCCACCTGCTTGGTCTTCGATGACAGTGATATTCCGTCGAAGGTTGAGTGGAAGCGCTCGCTGTCCTCGCCTCCCTCGCCGGTGTTGCTGCGTGCGCCGATGGCGTTCATTGCCAGACAGATTGCCTCGTGGGCTTCCTTCGACAAAGCTCCGAACGACATGGCTCCTGCCACGAAGTGCTTAACAATTTCCTCCACCGGCTCCACCAGGTCTATTGATATCGGGTTGCGCTTGAATCCGAAGAAGTCGCGTATGAATATCGGCGCGTCCTTCTCGTCGGCAGCCTTGGTGTATTCCTTGAACTTGGCGTAGTCGCCCGTGCGTGTGGCGAGCTGCAGCTTCACTATTGTCTCCGGGTTCCATGCGTGCTTGATTCCGTCCTTGCGGTAGTGGAACTGTCCGAGACTTGGCAGGAAGTCGGTGTTGAGCTTCTTTGAGTAAGCCTGGTTGTGCAGTGCCACTGCATCGCGTGCAATTGTCTCCAGTCCGATGCCGCCGATGGTTGAAATCTCGGTACCGAAATAGTTGCGCAGCAGGCGCTCCGACAGTCCGATGCTCTCGAAAATCTTTGCTCCGCGATAGGAACGGATGGTCGAGATACCCATCTTTGCCATGATTTTGAAGAGTCCCTTCTTCACAGCCTTTATATAGTTTGCCTCGGCTGTGCCGTAGTCCTCCTGTATCTTGCCGCGCTTCACCAGATCATCGAGAATGGCGAAAGTCATATACGGGCATATTGCCGATGCACCGTAGCCCAGCAGCAGTGCAGCGTGCATGGTCTCTCTTATCTCGCCGCTCTCCACTATCAGCGCGGTCTGCACACGCTTGCCAGCCGAAATGAGGTAGTGGTGTACGGCACTCACAGCCAGCAGCGACGGTATTGCGGCGTGGCTCTCGTCAGTGTCGCGGTCGGTCAGGATAATGTAGTTGAATCCCTCGTCAACGCTCTGTGCAGCCTTTCGGCACAGGTCGTCCAGCGCATCGCGCAGTCCGCTCTCGCCCTTGCTGCACTCAAACACTATAGGCAGCTTCACGGTGTTGAAGCCTTTGTAGCGTATGTTGCAGAGAATGTCGAGCTGAGTGTTGTTCAGAATCGGGTGTGGCAGGCGCACCATCTTGCAGTTAGTCTCGTCGGGCTGAAGTATTCCCGAGCCCACACGGCCGATATACTCGGTGAGCGACATTACAAGCTCCTCGCGTATGGAGTCGATTGCAGGATTGGTGACCTGCGCAAACTGCTGGCGGAAGTAGTTGAAGAATATCTGCGGCTTGTCGCTCAGCACAGCCAGTGGGGTGTCGTTGCCCATGGCGGCTGTAGGCTCCATGCCGTTTACAGCCATTGGCACGATGGTGCCGTCTACATCCTCCTCGCCGTAGCCGAACATCACTTCCTTGCGCACAAGGTCGTCGACGCTGTTGCTCACCTTGCGACCGCTTCTCAGCTTCTCCAGCTGTATGCGGTTGGTGCTGAGCCATTGACGGTAAGGGTGCTCTGCCGCCAGGCACTCCTTTATCTCGCCGTCGTAGTAGATTTTGCCCTCCTGAGTGTCTATCAGCAGAATCTTTCCCGGCTGCAGGCGTCCCTTCTCGGCTATCTGTGACGGTTCAAAGTCCATCACGCCCACCTCGCTCGCCACCACCATCGTGTCGTTGGTGGTTATGGTGTAGCGTGCCGGGCGCAGACCGTTGCGGTCGAGCATTCCTCCGGCAAACCTGCCGTCGCTGAACAGCAGTGCGGCGGGACCGTCCCACGGCTCCATCAATATAGAGTGGTATTCGTAGAATGCCTTCAGGTCTTCGCTTATGGGATTCTTGTCGTTAAAGCTCTCGGGCACCATCAGGCTCATGGCGTGGGGCAGGCTCAATCCACTCATAACAAAGAACTCAAACACGTTGTCGAGGCTTGCCGAGTCGCTCATGCCCTTCTGCACTATTGGCGTTATCTGGCGTATGTCGCCCAGTGCGCCACTGTTGAGCACACTCTCGCGTGCCTGCATCCATCCGCGGTTACCCCTTATGGTGTTTATCTCTCCGTTGTGTGCCAGCAGGCGGAACGGCTGTGCAAGGCTCCACGTGGGGAAGGTGTTGGTTGAGAAGCGCGAATGAACCAGCGCCAGTCCGCTGGTGAAATAGTTGTTGGTGAGGTCGGGGAAATAGGCTCTCACCTGCGTGCTCGACAGCATACCCTTGTACACTATGTTCTTGTTTGACAGTGAGCAGATGTAGAAGTCCTTGTCGGCTATGCGTTTCTCAATCTTCTTCCTTATTATATATAAGGTGCGGTCGAAGCATGCCACCTTGTCATCGCTT
>JAGAPI010000124.1 GCA_017623335.1 Prevotella sp. | reverse complement strand
GCAGCACCTCAAACGAGAATGCCGTTTTGTGTTGTGAGTTTAGAAATGATGCTACGCTCATGTCGCTGTTCTTTAATGAGTATTATATATAAATGGTGTGCAAAGTTACGAATAAGCGAGGACAAAACAAAATTTTTAAATAAAATTTTTAATATTTTTTATTGGGTGTTTCCCGTTTCCCATCGCTCATTTTCATTTGGGCTTTTACCATAGAATCACCATGAACCCGAACAATCCGCGTTTCATTTTTATTTCCCATGGTCTGTCTTTGTGAGCATGATTATATTTTGTGCGGGTAACGGGCAGTTCCTTTGTTGTGCCGTCCGCAAAGCAGACTGTGACATAATAATGTTGTGTTGTGCGGCTGGTGGTGCGGTAGTGACGCCCTGAGCGCTGACCTGTGTGGCGTGTTACATGCTCTTTGTTGATCACGGTTACGGTTTCTTCTTTTATAGATGAAGTGTCGGCAAAAGCGCTGTTGGCAATGAGCAGCAGTCCGTAACTTGCGCAGCCCACAACATACAGATGGCAGAGTAGTTCCATAATTTTGTCTTTGCCTACAAGCCAGCGCCAGCGATTGCGGAGCAGTGGCAGGGTGCCAATAACGATGATTGCTGCGGCAACTACCGGCAGCCACCACGCCACGAGGGTGCGCTCATAGAAGATGTAGCCTAAGATTGCAACCACAAGGATGAGGACGGCAAAGGCTACGCGTCCTGTGTAAAAAAGTTTCTTTTTCATCAGTTGTATGTTTAGCGTTTGTTTGTCCGTGTTACGGAATGCAAAATTACACATTTTTATTTATATAGTTTGCGTTTTCTGCATATTTTTTTGCTGATGAAAAAAACGGTATAAAAAGTTTGGGCAATACACAAAAAAACACTAATTTTGTATTTCGTTAGTAATTAATGTAAAAAATATAACAATGAAAAGAACTATTGCAAAATGCGTTGTGACGCTGTGCTGCGCAATGCTTGCCGTGCCAACCATGGCACAGTTTAATCTGAAAAAGGCAGTTGGAGGAGTGGCTAAGGCAGCCAAGGCCGTGACCCTTACCGATGCTCAGATGAATGAGTATGTGAAAGAGTACATTGATTGGATGGACAAGCACAATCCTGTGACCGATGCCAACAATCCGTACACCATCCGTCTGAACAAGTTGACCGAGGGACTGAAGGATGTTGACGGCATTCCGCTTAACTTCAAGGTCTATGATGTGATTGATGTCAACGCTTTTGCATGTGCTGACGGAAGTGTGCGTGTGTTCTCGTCGCTGATGGACATTATGACCGACGAGGAGTTGCTGGGCGTAATAGGTCATGAGGTGGGACACATTGCGCATCATGACTCAAAGAAGGGATTCCGCACCGCACTGCTCACATCGGCGCTGAAGGACGGAGTGGCATCAAGCAGCGGTAAGGCAGCAGCTCTGACCGACTCGCAGCTCGGCAGTCTGGGTGAGGCTTTGGTTAACTCCACCTATTCGCAGAAGCAGGAGAAGGATGCCGACGACTATGGCTATGAGTTTCTGAAGAAGTCGGGCAAGAACCCGTGGGCAATGGCTTATTCTTTCCGCCGCCTGAAGCAGATGCAGGATGAGGCTGGCGCCAAGAAAGACAGCAAGATCAACCAGCTTTTCTCGACACACCCTGACCTCGACCTGAGAATAAAGCGCATGGAGGAGCGTGCCACTTCTGAGGGTATAGAGAAGCCAGCGAACGAGAAGAAATAATTTGTTATATGATTGTAAAGGAGTTAGGAGGAGTTCTTCTAACTCCTTTTTTATGGTCTCTAAAACTATTCCTAACTCCTACTAACTTTTCCCCTTTTTGTAATATACCAATACACTCCCACGCATATTATTACCGAGAGCAGCGAGCCTGCCGGCGATGCCCATCCCATGGGGTAGAGTGTATCGGGATAGCTTGCCGAGGTGATATACGCCATGGGTATGCGGACGCAAGCCATGGAGAGAACGTTGTGTATGAAGGAGATGATGGAGAGTCCGCAGGCGCAGAAGAATCCGCTGTAGCAGAAGTGGATGCCGGCAAACACACAGTCCCAGACGTAGGAGCGGAGATACTGGCTGCCGAGGACTATCACCCGTGGTTCATCGGTGAAGAGCGAGATAGTTTCAGGAGCGTAGAGCTGCATAATGAACGATGACACAAGACCGAACACCACGGCAATGGCGGTGGCGTAATGCAGGGTGGCACGGGCGCGGGCAATCTTGCCTGCGCCGATGTTTTGGGCTGATATTGCTGACACGGTGGAGAGCATTGCAGAGGGAATGATGAACAGCACGCCGATAACCTTTTCCACTATACCCACGGCGGCAGCGTCGTTGAGTCCCCGCTCGTTGGCGATGATGGTGATGACGAGAAACGCTATCTGAATGAACCCGTCCTGCAATGACACAGGAACGCCAATCTTCAGGACGTTGCCCATCACATTGCGGCGGGGAATGAGGTCGTTGCGCGTGATGCGTATTCCTGCCTTGTTGCGCCTTATCATCAATAGCGATACAGCCACGCTTATGGTTTGCGAAATGGTGGTGGCAAGTGCCGCTCCCATGGCATCCATGCCGCATACTCCGATTAGGAGCCAGTCGAGCACAATGTTCACAATGCAGGCGATGGCGATGAAGTACATGGGACTCTTGGAGTCGCCCAGCCCGCGGAATATTGAGGCAATGATGTTGTAGGCAACGATGAATGGCACTCCGATGAAGCACACGGTGAGGTAGATGCTGGTGTTGGCTATAGCCTCTGTCGGTGTGGACATTGCGGACACAATGGCTCCCGTGGCAATGAGGAGTCCCACAGCAAGAACGGCGGCGAACGCCATGAAGAGTGTTATGGTGTTGCCTATTGCTTTTGCCACTGCCTTTGGGTCACGGGCTCCCACCGCCTTTGCCGTAACCACGGTGGTGCCCATGGCAAGCCCCACGATTATCACGGTGATTCCATGCATCACCTGGCTACCTATCGACACTGCCGTGATGCTGTCAACACCGCAGTAGCGGCCTATGAAAAACAGGTCGGCAAGTCCGTAGAGTATCTGCATGAAGTAGGACAGCAGATAGGGCAGTGAGAAGTTGATGATGTTGCGCTGAATGCTTCCGTGTGTGAGGTCTTTTCCGTTCATTTGTGGTGTTGGTTTTAGAAGGAGTAAAAAGGAGTTAGGAGGAGTGAAAGGGAGTTAGAGGACAATAGTTGCAGCCGTAAAAACAACGTTTAAATCATTTGTCCTCTAACTCCCTTTCACTCCTCCTAACTCCTTTTTACTCCTTAATATATATAATAATGTGTGGTTACTTTTGTCTCAGTAATTTCAGCTCTCCCTGCGGAGCCATTACGTTGTTTACGCTTTCGGTGTATTCCTTCAGCTTGAGCTGGCAGGTGTTGCGGATGTCAGCCACCGATGCGCCGATGTGGAAGGTGTAGGTGCCAGCCTCGGCAAGCCACTGGCTGTTTGCTTCGTCAAACGATGCCAGGTCGCGGCAGTCGATGGTCATCTTTATGGTCTGGCTCTCGCCCGGTGCAAGCTTGTCGGTCTTTCCGAATGTCTTCAGCTCCTTTGCAGGCATCTCCAGCTTGCCTTTTGGTGCTGTTACATACACCTGTACAGCCTCTTTTCCTGCCATCTTGCCGGTGTTCTTTACCGTTACGCTCACCTCCACTGTGTTGCCTGCAAGTTTTACGCTTGGCTTTGAGTAGGCGAATGTGGTGTAGCTCAGACCATAGCCAAATGGATAAGCCACTTCCTTGTTGAAGGTGTCGAAATAGCGGTAGCCCACATAGATGTCTTCCTCATGATTGGTGAAGTTGATACCCTTGATGGGTGTGCCCCATCCCTGCATGTTGCGGAGACTGTACATGTCGTATTCCTGCGGGAAGTTGGCGGTCGACGGATGGTCGGTGGCAGCTATTGGCCATGTCATGGTGAGCTTGCCCGAAGGATTCTCTTTTCCTGTGAGCACGTCGGCAACGGAGTTTCCGCCTTCCTGTCCCGGCTGCCATGCCACGAGGATGGCATCGGCGCGGTCGCGCCACGATGCTGTCTCCATCACGCTTCCTGAGTTGATGATTACAATCACTTTCTTGCCTGCGGCGTGGAAAGCATCGCTTACCTTGAATATCATGTCCTGCTCTGTCTGGCTCAGGTTGAACTCACCCTCAATCTTGCGGTCCATTCCCTCACCTGCCTGACGGCCGATGGTTATGATGGCAGCGTCGGCAAGAGGCAGCTCGTGCTGTATGCAGCGGTCGGTGATTTCTATCTCGTCAAGCTTTGGCTGTCCCTGGTCGAGGAACCACATCATCGGGTTCTTGTCCGCCTTGAGCTTCGCCTTTGCATATTTCACATAGTTCTGATAAATCTCCGTGAGCTGTGGTGTAGTGCTAACGCCGATGTTCTTCAAACCTGTAACCATGTCAACGACATATCCCACGTTGACACAGCCCGAGCCAAGACCGCCCGAGAAAAAGTCGTAGGAGTTTACACCGAACAGGGCAACTGTCTTCAGATTCTTGATAGGCAGGGCATTGCCTGTGTTCTTGAGCAACACCATACCCTCGGTGCTGCTCTGCCGGGTGATGGCTGCATGAGCCTTTGTGTCGGGACTGTTCGAGAACTTGTAGCCCTTGAACCGTGGCGTCTTCACGATGTATTCAAGCATCTTGCGCACGTTGCGGTCAACGTCTTTTATATCCAGACGCCCTGCCTTCACGGCATCGATAATGTCCTGAACCTGTGCAGGATAGCCCGGCATCATGAGGTCGTTGCCGGCGCTTACCTCCTGTTCTGTGGGCAGGTCGGCACGCTTGCCTATCCAGTCGGTCATCACTATTCCGTTGAATCCCCACTCATTGCGTGTGATTGTGGTGAGCAGGTCCTTGTTGCCTTGGGCGTATGTGCCGTTGATTTTGTTGTATGACGACATGAGAGTCCATGGGTTGCTGCGGCGCACCATCATCTCAAAGCCTTTGAGGTAAAGCTCGCGGAGGGCGCGCTGGCTCAGCCGCTCGTCAACCAATGTACGGTCGCTTTCCTGTGAGTTCACTGCAAAGTGCTTTGCGCTCACGCCCACTCCCTGGCTCTGCACGCCGAGAGT
>JAGAPI010000123.1 GCA_017623335.1 Prevotella sp. | reverse complement strand
GCTGTTAATTTTTTCATTTTTAGTCTTATTTTTTAGTATTTTATGTTTCAGTTATGGTTTTCGTCGGTAAAATTACACTTTTTTTTTGAACTGACAAAGAAAAAACTAAGTTTTTTACAGTTTTAAGTGTATTTTTTACACTAAAAACGAAAAAAGGAACAAAAAAGCATAATAAAACACCAAGGTGGTCATATCAAATTAATGATTACGACCACCTTGGGGATTTATTTTATTTGCTGTAAAACAGCGAGGTCAAATGAATTTTATCAGTCGCTGATTTTACGGGCACCGTCACCTATCACCACGTCGATGATAACTGGCTCTTTGCCATACTTTTCCTTGAACTTTGCCTTCGCTGTCTCGCAGAAGTGATTGTAGAGGTCGTCCTCAACGAGGTTGATGGTACAACCGCCAAAGCCGCCGCCCATGATACGGCTACCTGTTACCATGCACTCTTTAGCCACATCATTCAGGAAGTCGAGCTCCTCGCAAGATACCTCGTAGTCCTTCGACAGTCCCTCATGAGTTTCATACATCTTCTGACCCACAGTCTCGTAGTCGCCTTTTTCCAAAGCCTCACAAACGGCGAGCACACGGAAATACTCTCCGATGACATACTTGGCGCGCTTGTAGTCTTCCTCGCTTATCTTATCTTTTACTGCCTCCAGCTTCTCCCAGTCGGCATCGCGCAGGGTCTCCACGCCAATGGCCTTTGCCACACGCTCGCAGCTGTTGCGGCGGTCGTTGTAGGGTGAGCCTACGAGGGCGTGCTTCACACATGAGTTAACAAGTACGAGCTTGTAGCCCTTCGGATCCCATGGGAAGTATTGGAACTCACCGCTGCGGCAGTCAAGGCGCATGAGGTTGTTTGCCTTGCCGTGGCAAGATGCAAACTGATCCATGATACCACAGTTTACACCTATATATTTATGCTCTGTTGCCTGACCAACCTTTGCCAGTGTCATACGGTCGGTGTCGCCCTTGCCGAAGAGGTCATCGAGGGCGAAGGCAAAGCAGCTCTCAAGTGCAGCTGACGATGACATGCCTGCGCCGAGGGGAACATCGCCTGCAAATGCTGTGTTGAATCCCTCAACAGGAATACCCAATGCCATCATCTCTCGGCATACACCGAAGATGTAGCGGAAGTGGGTGGCTGACGGTCCTTTCTCGTCATCGAGCGAGAACTCGGCATAGTCCTTCAGGTCTATTGAGTATGCACGTACAATACGTGTACCGTTGGGCTTTATCTCAGCCATCATGCCCTGCTGTACTGCACCGGGGAATACAAAACCGCCGTTGTAGTCGGTATGTTCTCCAATGAGGTTAATACGGCCTGGAGCGGCATATATGGAACCTGTTGTTCCATCGAAGTGCTTGATGAAGCGACTTCTTACATCGTTGATTGTTAGTTTCATAGTTCCTTATGTTTTAATTAAATATTTATACTGGAATATCCTTGTTCACGTTCTTGCTGCCGATGATGGCGTAGTAGAACATGTATGCCATTGCGAGCAGAGGCACGATGTATGAAATCATATAAGTTGTCTGGTCAGCGATGAAGTTCTGGAACAACGGCAATACGCCGCCGCCTACAACCATCATCATGAAGATTCCTGAACCCTGTGCAGAATATTTGCCAAGTCCTTCGGTTGCAAGGTTGAAGATACTTGCCCACATGATAGAGGTGCAAAGTCCGCAAAGAACGAGGAACAGAGCAGCGATAGGAACTGTAACCATTTCTACTGATGTGCCAGTGAATACAGGCATTGCAACGGTTGAGGATTTTCCGAGAATCATAGCCAAAATGATAAGAAGCATACCAACGCCAGATGTAATGGTCATAAGGGTCTTGCTTGACACCTTGTCGGCGATGAAGCTGGACACTGTACGTCCAACAAGCATGAGCAGCCAATATGTACCAGCGAGGAAACCGCCGATGGCAGCCGCATTGAGGAGTCCCTCACCGCCGCCGCGTGCCGTTGTATCGGCAATATAGAAGTTAAGAGTACCAGGGATACCTATCTCAACGCCAACATATACGAAGATGGCGATTGTGCCGAGAACAAAGTGGCGGAAAGCCCATGGAGAGTGCTCGAACACAGTCTCTGAAGTTACCTTGCCAATCTCCGGGTCGGCGATGGGGATAAATGTCAATACCACGTATGCGCCGGCAAATACAGCCATAGCTATATAGAGCACGAGGTTGATGTCCATCATCTGTGTCTCCTTTGTTACAGTACCGATGAGGGCACCAACGAGCATTGGGGTGATTGTTCCTGAGAGTGAGTTGAGCGTACCGCCGATAAGGTTGAGCTGGTTGCCGCGGTTGCCGCCGCCGCCAAGCAGGTTGAGCATCGGGTTAACCACTGTGTTGAGCATACATACCGCAAAACCGCAGATAAACGCTCCAAGCAGATATATTGAGAATGCAGCCACACCGACCTCAAACTTGCCGGAGATAAACTGTACCAGAACTCCGATGAAGCCTGTTGCTATACCATAGAGTGCGGTCTTCTTGTAACCGAATTTTGTGAGCATCTTTCCTGCCGGAATACCCATAAACAGATAGGCGAGGAAGTTCATCATGTTACCGAGCATACCCACGGTTGAGCTGCCCTCAAACACATTTTTCCAGATTACACCAACTGGAGCACCAAGATTTGTCACAAACGAAATCATGGCATAAATAAACATCATAGTGATAATGGCCACTATGCTACCATTCTTTTGATTTTTACTCATTGTTGTTTTTTAAAATTTATTTAAGTTATAGTTTTCCCGTTAGGTTGTTGAAAAAGCACGATTTTGGCTCTGCTTAGTTCGTAGCAGAGCCAAAATCGCAGGTGGGGTTATTTATATAGTCCCAAATTTGTAAATTGTCTTTTGTTTGTACTGCTCTGACGGGCGGAGTACAACTGATGGGAAGTATGGACGGTTTGGAGAGTCGGGGAAGTGCTGGCACTCCAGACAAACTGCCGAGCGTCTTGGGAATGTTGCTCCGTGCTGTCCCACTGCACCGTTGCAGAAATTGGCTGTATAGAGCTGTACTCCCGGCTCTGTGGTGTAAACCTCCAGTGTGCGGCCGCTCTTTGGCTCTGTCACTCTTGCTGCAAAACTCAGCTCGCCCTCTTCCTTCTTGTTGAGCACATAGTTATGGTCGTAGCCGCTGCCGTTCTTGATTTGCTCGTTGTCGGCGTCAATCTCCAGACCGAATGCCTTTGGCTTGCGGAAGTCGAATGGAGTTCCCTCAACCTTGAGTATTTCACCTGTAGGAATGCTGGTGTTGTCGATAGGCAGATAGAAGTCTGCATTTATTTCGCAAATCTGCTCCTCGATGGTAGGTGTTGGATTGGCAATGCCTGCCAATGCGAAGAATGCGTGGTGGGTGAGACAGATGATAGTCTTCTTGTTGGTTGTGGCGAGGTATTCGATGACAATCTCGTTGTCGTCAGTGAATGTGAACTCCACAGTCAGCTTCACTTCTCCCGAGAACCCTTCCTCGCCGTAGGGTGATGTCAGGTTGAGAGCCAGCGAGCGCGGTCCCATCTGGCGTGCGTCCCAAACTTTCATGTTGTATCCCACGTTGCCGCCGTGCAGATGGTTTGGTCCGTCGTTGAGTGCCAGCTGATAATCCTTGCCGTTCAGCGTGAACTTACCTTTGCAGATACGGTTGCCGTAACGTCCGATAAGTGTGGAACGGTAGATTTCGTTGGTTTCCATAAGAGCCTGTATGCTGTCGAAGCCATGGATTACGTTAGCCACGTTTCCGTCTTTGTCAGGCACCATGATAGCGCAGATGGCGCCGCCATAGTTTGAAATTGCCACTTCATAGCCCTTGCGGTTGCGCAGGATATACAGGTCGGTCTTTTTACCGTTTATTGTGGTTTGAAAATCCTTCCGATTCAAACCACAGAGATTCTTTGTTTCTGTTGAATTGCTCATTGGTTTTACTGTTTAGTTATTGAAATGCTCTGCAAAGTAAGCAAAAAAAAACGATATACCCAAACAATTTGAGAAAAAAATATTTTTTCAGTACGTTAAAAACTTCTAAAAGCAGTTCTTCAATAAATCTGCCACAACATAACTGCTGCCTCCAATGAACACGAAATCATTGTCTTTCGCATTTTTTTTGACTGCATTATATGCCTGTGCTACAGAAGAATAGGTGCTTCCCGATAAACTTCTTTCCTCAGCCTTTTCCCTCAGCACCATTTCATTTACCGCCCTATGTGTCTCTGCTTTTGTGAAATAGTATTTTGCATTCTTTGGAAGCATGTCCATCACGGTGTCAATGTCTTTGTCGTCCACCATACCGAACACAATGTGCAGGGCATCGCACGGTTGCTGTGCAATCTGCCGGCTCAGGTATTTCCATCCAGCCACGTTGTGTCCTGTGTCGCAGATGGTGAGAGGATGTTGTGCCAGTGTCTGCCATCTGCCTTTCAGTCCCGTAAGTGTGCATACGTTTGCGAGTCCGCGACGGATATTGTCATTGCTTATACTTAATTCAGGCAGGTTGGCAATGGCTGTCAGTATCGTGTTGGCGTTTTTTCTTTGATACGCTCCCTGCAGGTCCGTCATCAGGTCTGCGGCATTTTCGTATGGATTGTCCTCGGCAAAGCATATCGGAGCACACATCTCTTTTGCTTTTGCCTCAAACACGGGACGTGTCTCTGACGTTGCCTCGCCGATTATCACGCGCGTACCTTTCTTTATAATACCGGCTTTTTCTGCTGCTATTTTCGCAAGTGTGTCGCCAAGAAACTGTGTGTGGTCAAAACTTATGTTGGTTATCACCGAGAGGATGGGGGAGATGATGTTGGTGCAGTCGAGCCTGCCGCCAAGTCCCACCTCTATCACTGCCACATCCACGTTCATGTCGCTGAAATATTTGAATGCAAGGGCTGTTGTCACCTCAAAGAACGACGGATGAAGCGGCTCGAAGAAGTGACGCTCATGCTCTACAAAGTCTATCACGTACTTCTCGCTTATCGGTTCGCCGTTCACTCTTATGCGCTCAGAGAAGTCCACAAGATGTGGCGAGGTGTAGAGCCCCACGCGGTAGCCTGCCGTCTGCAGTATCGCGGCAATGGAGTGTGAGCACGATCCCTTGCCGTTGGTGCCGGCAATGTGTATGGTCTTGTATTTTGTATGCGGATGGTTGAAGTGTTCGTCAAGTGCCCTGGTGTTCGACAGTCCCTCCTTGTAGCCCGATGCTCCCTGACGCTCAAACATCGGCATCTGGTTGAACAGATATTCACAAGTCTCAGTGTAGTTCATTATTATGCTTTTGCCCTTTCAGGGCGTATGTTTCAATTTATTATACCCAGGGCGTTGCCCTGGGCTATGCGGTTATTGCCCTTTCAGGGCGTATTTTGCTTTCCTGTATAGCTTCAAGCCAATTCCAGTATGGCTTCAAACTTATTTCCTGTATAGCTTCAATCTAATATAAAATAAAAAAACAGTGCTCCTATAAGCCGGGTTCTGTACAGTTGCCTGCGTCTGTCATTTATCTACTCTGTATGTTGCCACACAGCTCAAGCGTTCTACCCTCCGCCGTACCATTGCAGACACTTCGGTTGCCCGCAGATGCCTGAAGGATTCGGACTGGCTGCCCTCAACCGACGGTTTACATGAACTTGCAGCTCCCAGACGGCACAGCCCGGCGATCGCCCGCCGGCTGGTAGTCTCTTACACTACCTTCTCACCCTTACTCTGCATCCTGCGATGTGAGCGGTTGTTTTCTTCTGCCATTACCTACCGTCACCGATAGCTCCTATTTTCGGGAGTGGGGTGCCATTTGCTGCCCGGACTTTCCTCTCGCACATTGCTGTGCCAGCGACAGACCGGAGCACTGTTTTTTTTGTAAATGAAGAATGAAGAGTGAAGAATGAAGAATGGGCTTGCGCCGTACTTTCTCCATTGGGAATCCTTTATTTTTCCAATTCTTCGTTCTTTATGATTCTTCACTCTTCATTCTTCATTCTTCATTCAAAATGATTCTTCATTTCGGGCAAAGCGAGATTCTTCATTCTTCATTTAATACGATTCTTCATTTAAAAGAAACGTCTTGAAGTCGGCAAAATCCTTTGTCATTGCCACGCTCTGCTTCTTTCCCTTCATAAACTCGGCAAGGCGTGCAGGTATCTCCACGTCACAGCCGATGATGCTGTCAACGGTGTCCTTGAATTTTGCAGGATGAGCCGTCTCGCAGAACACTCCGACCTCACCGTCTTTTAGCTGCTCGCTGAGTGCACGGTAACCGCATGCTCCGTGGGGGTCGAGAATGTAGCCTGTCTTTGCATAGCAGTCCTTCATTGTCTCGCGTATCTGGTCGTCGCTGTATGTTGCGCCGCTGATGAGCGATGTTATCTTTGCGTGGTCGCCCTTGTAGAGGTCATAGATACGCGCAAAGTTCGACGGGTCGCCCACGTCCATGGCGTTGGCTATGGTCTGGCGGCTTGCCTTTGGCTCATATTTTCCTGTCTGCAGATAGTTGTAGAAAATATCGTTGGCGTTATTGGCGGCGATGAAACGCTTTACCGGCAGCCCCATGGCATGACCGAAGAGAGCTGCGCAGATGTTGCCGAAGTTGCCCGACGGCACGCACACCACCATGTTGTCTGCCTTGCCCTGTGCCTTCAGGCGGGCGTAGGCGTTGAAATAGTAGAACGCCTGAGGCAGGAAGCGCGCCACGTTTATGGAGTTTGCCGACGTCAGTTTCATGTGTGCGTTCAGCTCCTTGTCCATAAATGCGCTTTTCACCAGTGCCTGACAGTCGTCGAACACGCCGTCCACCTCAATGGCTGTGATGTTCTTGCCGAGTGTGGTGAACTGGCTCTCCTGTATCTTGCTCACCTTGCCTTTGGGGTAGAGCACATACACGTGTATGCCGTCCACGCCGAGGAATCCGTTTGCCACGGCACTGCCCGTGTCGCCGCTTGTTGCCACGAGCACATTCACCTGCTCCTTGCCCTCGCAGCGGATGAAGTACTGCAGCAGGCGTGCCATGAAGCGTGCGCCCACATCCTTGAATGCTAATGTGGGACCGTGATAAAGCTCAAGGCTGTAGATGCTGTCGCTAACCTTCTCAATGGGGCAGTCGAATGCCAGTGTGTCGTACACGATGTCGTGCAGTGCATCGGCGTCAACATCCTCGCCGAAGAAGGCGTCTGCCACGGTGTAGGCAATCTCCTGGAACGACATCTTGTCAATCTCGTCGAAAAATTCCTGCGGCAATGTCTTTATGCGCTCCGGCATATACAGTCCGCGGTCGCCTGCAAGTCCTTTCACCACAGCCTCGTGTAGCGTGGCGGCAGGAGCCTGTTTGTTTGTGCTGTAATATTTCATAATGTTGTTATTGTATAAGCATAAATTTTTTCATAAACTCATTAAGGCGCAGCATTCCGAATGCGCCGCCCACGCAGGTCTGCTCATCGTAGCTCTGTACGTCGTCTGCCTCTATACCTTTATAATATATAATAAAAGGTACCGGCTCGCTCACGTGGTTACGTGTCTCCACAGGGGTGGGGTGATCGGGCAGGATGGCTATGCATACCGGCTCGTCCCACTTTTCTGTCTCGTTGAATATCGGGGCGATGATACGGCTGTCGAGATACTCTATCGTGCGTACCTTCAGGTCCACATCGCCGTCGTGACCCGCCTCATCGCTTGCCTCAACATGCAGAAACACGAAATCCTGTCTGCGCAAGGCGTCTATTGCCGCCTGCGCCTTACCCTCATAGTTGGTGTCGTAGAGTCCCGTTGCACCTTCCACCTCCACAATGTCCAGTCCGGCATAATGCCCGATGCCCTTTATCAGGTCCACCGCCGAGATCACGCTTCCGCTGCTGACCTGCGGATACAGCTGCTTCAATGTCTGCATGCTCGGGCGGTAGCCTCCGCTCCACGGCCAGATGCTGTTTGCCGGCATTTTTCCCTCTGCCTTGCGCCTGATGTTTATCGGGTGCTGTTCAAGCAGCGCCTGCGACTTTATGATAAGGTCGTTGATAAGGTCGGCGGTCTCCTGCGGTGTCATGCGCACTATGCCGTTCTCCACACAGCCGCCCTCACACAGCTCTGGCTTATATCCTGCCTCAGACTTCACCAGCTTCTCGCGCCACGGCGACTCCACCCAGTCGTGTGGCGGTGCGCAGTCTATGTGCTTGTTGCCTCCCTTGATTATCATCAGGTGGCGGTATTGTATGCCTGTGACGAACTTCACGCGGTCGTTGCCGAGATGTTCGTTGAGATATGCTATCATCTCCCTTGCGTCATCAGTGGTGAGGTGTGTGCCGTGATGGTTCTTTATCTTTCCGTCGGCAAGCGTTATGATGTTGCAGCGTATAGCCATCTCGTCGGCTGCCATTTCGTAGCCGATGGATGCGGCTTCGAGCGGACCGCGTCCCTCATACACCTCGTTGAGGTCGTAGCCCATGATTGCCGTGTTTGCCACCTCGCTGCCCGGCAGGTAACCCTCAGGAACGGTCGTCAGCCGTCCGCAGCGTCCCATGCCGGCTATCTTGTCCATATATGGCGTGGCAGCATACTGCAGCGGTGTCTTTCCGCCCAGACGCTCCACCTTGTGGTCTGCCATGCCGTCACCAAGAATTATGATGTGCTTCATAGCTCTCCGGTCTTAGATGTTTGCTATGCTGATTATGTTTGCGAACACTCCGGCTGCAGTCACTCCCGCACCAGCTCCGTAGCCCTGGATGAGCATGGGGTAGTCGAGATAGCGCTCGGTGGTGAGCATCACGATATTGTTGCTGCCCTCAAGCTCGTAGAACGGATGGCGCTGGTCCACTGCCTGCAGTGATACGCTGGCGGCTCCCTGTTCCATTTTAGCCACAAAGCGCCACTTCTTGTTTTCCTGCTCCAATACTTTGCGGTCGGCCTCAAACTTAGCGTCGAGCGACGGGAGCTTTGCCCAGAAGTCGTCGATGTTTCCGTCGAACATATCATCGGGTATGAACAGGTTTTTCTTCACGTCGTCCTGCTCCACCTTGTATCCAGCCTCGCGGGTGAGAATCACCAGCTTGCGTATCACGTCCTTGCCGCTCAGGTCAATGCGTGGGTCGGGCTCGCTGTAGCCCTTCTCCTTAGCCATC
>JAGAPI010000122.1 GCA_017623335.1 Prevotella sp. | reverse complement strand
GGTGATTTTATCCGCCTCACACTTCACATTATTAAATATGTGCAGAAAACGGTACTTGTGCTCAGTGGGGGCTATGCGTCTGCCGCCCTGCTCAAGCACCACACTGTCGCTTGTGCTCACCACATAAACCACGGGCACGGTAAATCCGCGGTCGTAGTTCCAGTGCCCGCAGATGTATGTGCGCGGCTTCAGGTCGTCCACCCATCCGTCCCACATCACCTGGTGGGCAAAGAAAGCATCCTTCGGCACACGCATGGGGTCCACCACTCCGCTCACACGGTAGTTGTCGGCAGAGCGTCCGTGGGTCTGGGTGTCACTGAAGATGATCTTCACTCCTCCCGAGTTGACCTTCGTGCCACTGCCCGGACGCTCAAGATAATACTCGTACCAGCGCGCCACAAGCTCACGCACAAACTCGTCGCTGTTGTGGTTGTAGCTGTCGGCAGGCGCATTGCGGTAAAGCGGTCCGTCGCCCTCCTTGTGATAAGGGTAGCTCCATGAGTTCCAGTACCAGCGCAGCCCCTCGTCGCGGCAATACTCCATCATCCACATCGGCTTCGTGTCGCTCTTGTTCACATACAGCATCTCACCGCCATATTCCGCCTCTGCCACGTCGAGCATCTCACGGCTGCCGATGGCTCGTCCGCCGTTGGGGTCATACATGTCGCGTATTGCCTTCATGCTCAGCATGTGTTCACGGGAGATGCGCCTGTTGCCACATTCATAGAATATCACCGAGGGGTTATTCCTGTTATATATTATGGCATCGCGCATAAGCATCTCACGGTGCTCCCAGCGCCTGCCCTCCACGTCAGCCTCGGCATCGCCGGCAGGCATTGCCTGTATCAGTCCCACGCGGTCGCACGACTCCACATCCTGCTTCCATGGCGCCACGTGCATCCAGCGCACCACGTTGCCGCCGCTTTTCACCATAAGGTCGTTGCTGTAGTCGCTCAGCCACGGCGGCACACTCATTCCCACTCCAGGCCACTCGTTGCTTGTGCGCTGCGCATAGCCGTGAACCATCATCACACGGTCGTTGAGATAGAACATGCCGTTGCGGAACTCAGTCTTGCGGAATCCCGTGCGGGTGCTTACCACATCATCGCCCACAGTGGTCCTCACGTCATACAGATAACCGTAGCCCCAACTCCAGAAATGCAGGTTGTATGCCCGCGACTCGGCTTTCAGAACAACGGTGGAATGGGGTAAAATTGTAACTTCGTCGCTGCTCATGCTGCATACCAGTCCCTTTCCGTTGGTATCGTTTATATCCACTCTCAGCCGTCTCTTCACAGGATTGTCGGTATCGTTGCGCACCTCGCTCTCCACGCACACCGTCGCCTGATGCCCCGCGATGTCAAAATCCTTGGCATAGACATACACGCCTGTGGTCTTCAGATTGCTATAAAGGGGAAGTGTCTGATACACATTACCGGTGATGTGCAGCCACACGTTTTTGGGCAGTCCGCCATAGTTGGCGTTGAAATTATTGTTGTTCCACTGATAATGGCTGCCGGTGGAAGGCTCCTTATAGTTCCAGTCGTTGTCGGTTTCCACCTTGATTGTGTTCTTGCCTTTTACGATATAAGGTGTAAGGTCGAAGCCGAAAGCCATCACACCGTTGTCGTGATACCCCACCTCATGACCGTTGAGAATCACACGTGCACTCTGGCGCGCCCCCTCGAACTCAATAAACACCCGCTTGCCCTCACTGCCCTTGGGCAAAGTAAATTCCTTGGTGTAGCACACCACCGTGTCGCTCATTTCCTTTATCCCCACCTTGAATGCCTCGTCCTCGTTCCAGGCATGAGGCAGAGTGACGGTTTTCTTGCAGCTGCCAATCCTCCAGCGGCTGTTAAAATTGTAGGTGTCGCGGGCATGGCTGCCTACAACTGCCGCCGCAATCATAAAAAGAATTGTGATTTGTTTTAGTCTCATAATCCTAAGTTTAATATTTTGTAGTTTTGCGCTGCAAAGTTACTCAATATTTATCATATATATGCAAAAAATAATTCAAAAACAGGTAAAATCGTACATTAAGATAATGTTTTGAATACAATAATACACATTATTAAATATAAATCGCTATCTTTGCACATGAAAACTAAAAACAAATTATTTCTTAAAAACAAATTACGTATGACAATGAGACGATTTTTTCTTGCCGTCATGACTTTTACGATGTCGGTTTCGGGCTACGCCCAAGGCACAGAGGCAAAAAGTGTGATGCAGGTGATGCAGAAAGTAAACAACCGCTTTATGGAGAACTACTCCGACCCCACCAAGGCAACATTCGTTAAAAGAGAGCGCCCGAGCAGCCTTTGGACCCGCGCCGTGTACTACGAGGGACTGATGGCACTGTATGAGCTGGACCGCGACCAGAGACACATCGACTATACCGACCGTTGGGGCAATTTCCACCAGTGGACGCCAAGACACGGCGTGACCACCTGCGATGCCGACGACCAGTGCTGCGGCCAGATTTACCTAGAGCGCTATACTCAGAGCGGCGGCGACGAGAAGATTGTAAAGGTGAGGGAGAATCTCGACTTGCAGATGAAGACCAAGATAGGATGGTGGACATGGATTGACGCCATACAGATGGCAATGCCTGTGTATGCCCAGATGGCAAAGATTACCGGTGAGCGCAAGTACATGGATCACGCAATGAAGATGTATACATGGAGCCGCGACACGCTTGCCGGCGGACTGTTCAACAAGAAAGAGGGACTGTGGTGGAGAGACAAGGACTATGTGCCGCCCTACAAGGAGAGCGACGGCGCCAACTGTTACTGGAGCCGCGGCAACGGTTGGGTGTATGCCACATACGTGAGGGTGCTCAACCAGCTTGACAAGAAAGACAAGTACTACAAGCCGCTGAAGAACGACTTCCTCATGATGACCAAGGCTCTCGTGAAGTGCCAGCGCGAGGACGGCTTCTGGAACGTGAGCCTCACATCGAAGACCACCTATCCGGGCATTGAGCTTACAGGCACAGCCCTGTTCCTCTACGGAATGAGCTGGGGAATAAACCAGGGCTATCTGAGCGAAAAGACCTACAAGCCCATCTGCGATAAGATTTGGGCTGCAATGGTCAAGGAGTGCGTTCATGACAACGGATTCCTGGGCTGGGTGCAGGGCACTGGCAAAGACCCGTCGGCAGGACAGCCTCTGTCATACGACAAAATGCCTGACTTTGAGGACTACGGCACTGGCTGCTTCCTGCTTGGAGGTGCAGAGTATTACAAGATGATAAAGAAAATAAAAAGACAGTAACTATTCTCCTTTTTCACCACAGATACACCGAGCCACAGAGTTTTAACACAT
>JAGAPI010000121.1 GCA_017623335.1 Prevotella sp. | reverse complement strand
GTTGCTTCTCACAGCCTTGCCGCCGTAGCTTATCCATTGCGACTGGCTGCTCTTCACCGTGGCGTCCCACAGGTCGCCCTCGCATTTTTCTGCCTTTTCCTTTGTCGATGCCACTATGATGTGATACTCTGTCTGCATCACGTCATTTTTCGTTGAGCTGATTCTCCAGCCCAACCGCGGTGTGGCTGTGGCAATGCTCATGGGGGCGTTCATGCGCTCCGTTGTAAGGTGAGTCACTGCCACCGGCGGCACTGCCGTCTTCTTCTTTGCTGCCTGCGCCGCTCCTGTTGCCATAAGCACAGCCAGCGCAAGAATTTGTATCCTTCTGTTCATACTCTGTTCGTTTCGTTTTAATCCGTTTTTTAGTAGTTTGTCTATCTTTCTTTAAAATTATGTGATTTGCCTGCCTTTTCTTTATGCAATTTGTCAATCTTTTCTATAAAGACCGCAAAACATGCGATTCGTACCTTAATATTTGTTGACAAAGTTACGAATAAGCGAGGACAAAGCAAAAGAAAAAGAAAATTTTTAATTTTTTTTAATTTTGCTTTGTCGAGCGAGAGTAACTTATCTAAAGTTTATAAGCGGCTTTGAAGCTGTTTTTGCCGTTTTGCCAACCGATATTCCCGAAGAAAAATTTTCTGCAGGGCAAGATTTAAAATTTTCTAGACCTAGAGAAATTATTTTCTAGACCTAGAGAATTTTTTCTGTAGCGCTACAAAATTCTTAAACGTTCGGGAGAAAATATTTTTCTATAAGTTTATGTTCACGGCACACCCTGCCATGAACCACGCGCCGGGCTGCGGTACATAGCCGTGGTCGACATAAGTGGTGTCGAATAGGTTGTTAACCTCAACGTATGCCTTTAGCTGCGGCATGTTCCACTGCAGACGGGCGTCAACGACACCGTAGGGGCGATAGTTCTTCACGCCGCCACTGATGTCGGTGTAGGTTCCCATGCGGTCCTGCCAGCGGTAGTAGATGTCGAGCCCAAGATTGCGGCACAGGTTGAGCGACGCGCTTGCCACCAGCTTATGGCGCAGATATTCGAGGGTAAACATACTCTGGATACCTTCCTCGGGCTTTTCCACATCCTGATGCAGATAGCTGTAGGACAGTGACAGGCGCCGAAGCAGCTTTTGCGACGGCACAAGACGTAGGAAGTCGGCGGCAGCCTCAGCCTCGAATCCCACGGCGTTGACCGTAGAGAAGTTCACGCTCTCGTAGGGTGCGTCGGGATTGCCGGCAATGCGGCGTATCCAGTCGATGAGGTTGGTAATGTGGTTGTAGTAGACGTTCGCCTTGGCATTCACTCCGCCACGGTTGTACTTTACGCCACCTTCAACCGACGACAGCTCCTCGGGCTTCAGGTATTTGTCTGCCTTGTGACCGTCCTTGGTGAGGTAAAGCTCAGTGACCGACGGCATTCTGAGCGAAGTGTTGTAGGAAGCGTAGATACGCATGCCGTCTGCCACCTCCAAGCTGGCATCCACTCCGGGATAGATTTTCAGTGGCTCCTGATTCC
This sequence comes from Prevotella sp., assembly GCA_017623335.1. The sequence continues at coordinate 13,586 of JAGAPI010000121.1, read as the reverse complement.
ACGAGTTCTTTATCGCCATGAGACCTGCGGAAAGGGTGAAACGCTTCAAGATAATGTTGTGCTCCAACATGAAGCTCACGTTGGTGCGGTTCAATCCCAGAGTGTAATCGCGGTTGGTGCCGCTGATGTGCTGCGGCTTGCCGAGCGGTTCGCCGAGATTGCCGCTCACAATGTCCTCGTTTCTTATCTCTGCACCAAATGCCGTGCGTCCTGCCGCCCAGTCGAAATAAGAGTTGAGGTTTACGCCGAAGATGTTCTGACGGTGATAGTTGAATTTCGAGACATCATCGCTGCCCCTGCCGCGGAAGTACTCAAAACGGTCCTTGCTGTGGTTCCAGTACACCGAGGGCTTGAAGTGCAGCCTGCCGCACAGCGTCTCTGCCTGAATGGCGGTGTAGCTTTTGAAGGTGTGCTCAAACTGGTCGTCGGAGCCAAGTCCGTAGAAAGTGTTGGCGCCATAGTTGCGGCTCGACAGTCCGGCGTGCCACCTCACGGCAATGTTCTCGCCGCGGTAGGTACCCTGATAGAATGCCTTGCCGCCGCTGAAGTCGGCATTGAGCCTGCCTGCCTTGTTGCGGCTGAAGCCGTCGCCGCGCGTGTAGCCGCCGCTCACCTGGTTGTTCCACTCTCCCTGCCGCAGGTTTACGCGTGCTCCGCCGCCAAAGTAGCCATAGCTTCCGCCATCTACGTGGGCAGTGACCGACGACTGCTCCGCAGGGCGCGTCACAATGTTGACGGCACCCAGCATCGACGACGTGCCGAACACCCTGCCTGCCGGACCTTCAAGCACCTCGATTCGCTCCACCTCGCTAAGGTCGGCAGGAATGTCGAGGGCGTTGTGCCCCGTCTGCGGGTCGCAGATGTTGATGCCGTTAAGGAAAATGGCTACCTGCTCGTAGTTGCCTCCCCGGAGATTGATGTCGGTCTGCGCCCCAAGTGGTCCGCGCTGACGCACATCGATGCCCACGGCATACTTCAGCAGGTCGTTGATACTTTGCACCGGCGCACGCTGAATGTCCTCGCGCACCAGCACAGTTACAATACGGGCAGCCTGTTGGCTTGCCATTGGCGCTCTCGAACCGGTGATGCTCACCTCGTCGAGTGTAAGCTCGCGGTCGGTCTTGGTCACTCCGTCGTTGTCGGTCACGGGCAACACGCCCACGCCGTCTGCCTTGGCGTGGCTCAAAGTGGCTACGCTCAATACTCCGATGAGAAGCTCACGGCCGAGAACCGCAAACAGCGAATAGCCCTTGTGTCCGAAACGATGGAACACTATGGGCTCGCTCTTGCGCCTCAATTCTGTGTTGTTGTACATAAAAATGAAATTAATAAAAAAATGTAATGGCACTTTGCCAAAACTTATGCAAAAATGATTATTTCACATAATCCACGAAACTGTAGCGGAAGGCGTGTCGGTCATCAGTTTCGTGGTCTTCTCTTTTGTCCTCTTTCCAGCCGCTATAGTCGGGGAAGAAGGTGTCTGCCTGCGCCGGAGTGTCGTCGACCTCTGTGAGACACAGGCGGTCGGCACGGCTAATAGCCTCGCTGTATACACTTGCTCCACCTATTATATATATATGGTCGTCGGCATTGCAGTGCTGCAGAGCCTCATAGAGCGAGCGGTACACGTCGCATCCTTCAATAGTGCTTACAGTGGTGCTGAGCACAATGTTGCGGCGGTTGGGCAGCGCGCCCTTGGGCAGCGACAGAAAAGTGTTGCGCCCCATGATAATGGTGTTGCCGGTGGTGAGCTGCTTGAAGCGCTTTAAGTCGTTGGGCAGCCAATATATCAGTTTGTTCTCAAAGCCGATGGCGCGGTTGCGCGCCACGGCGGCGATAATTGTTATTGTCATCCTTTATAATAATTCATAATTCTTAATTCATAATTCATAGTTTTTGAGGCGGCTCTTTTCTGCATAATTCTCGGCGAACGCCAATTATGAATTATGCATTATGCATTACACAGATACCTCAGCCTTTATGTGCGGCAGCGGGTCGTAGCCCACCAGCTCAAAATCTTCGTACTTAAATGAGAAGATATCCTTCACGTCGGGATTGATTTTCATCACGGGCAGCGGCCGCGGAGTGCGGGTGAGTTGCAGCTTTGCCTGCTCAATGTGGTTGAGATACAGATGAGTGTCGCCCGTGGTGTGTACAAAGTCGCCGGCTTTCAGATTGCAAACCTGCGCCATCATCTGCAGCAGCAGGGCGTAGCTGGCAATGTTGAACGGTACACCGAGGAAGGTGTCGGCGCTGCGCTGGTAGAGCTGCAGGCTGAGACGTCCGTCAGCCACGTAGAACTGGAAGAGCGTGTGGCACGGGGGCAGTGCCATCTTCTCCACTTCCGCCACGTTCCATGCACTCACAATCATGCGGCGCGAGTCGGGCGAGTGCTTAATCATCTCCACCACATTTTTAATCTGGTCGATGGTGCCGCCGCTGTAGTCGGGCCACGACCGCCACTGGTGACCGTAGACTGGTCCCAGTTCTCCGTTTTCGTCGGCCCATTCATTCCATATCCTCACCCCGTTGTCCTGAAGATATTTCACGTTGGTGTCGCCCTTTAGAAACCACAGCAGTTCGTGGATGATGGACTTCAGGTGGAGCTTCTTTGTTGTCAGCACAGGAAATCCGTCGTCAAGATTAAATCGCATCTGATGCCCAAACACGCTTTTGGTGCCCGTTCCCGTGCGGTCGGTCTTCACAGTCCCTTCGGTCAGGATTCTGTCCAGCAGGTCAAGATACTGTTTCATTGCTTTGCCTCCTTTTCTCCCTTGCTATTCCTCACAAGTCCCTCAATGTAGAGTTTCAGGATTTCAATACCCTTGTTGTTCTCGCCACCCAGAGGTATGATTATGTCGGCGTACTTCTTCGTAGGCTCAATAAACTGCTCGTGCATGGGCTTGAGTACGTCCTGATAGCGCTTTATCACCATGTCCACGGTGCGGTTGCGCTCTATGCAGTCGCGCTGTATGTTTCTTATCAGTCGCTCGTCGTCATCGGTATCCACATAAATCTTCAGGTCCATCATATCGCGCAGCTTCTTGTTGATGAGCGTCATTATTCCCTCGATGATAATCACAGGTCTTGGCTCCACATGGATGGTTTCGGGCAGACGGTTGCTGATGATGTACGAATATGTGGGCTGCTCCACCGCCTCTCCAGCCCTGAGCCTCTTCACGTGGTCGGTGAGCAGGCGCCAGTCGAAGGCGTCGGGGTGGTCAAAGTTTATTGCCTTACGCTCCTCGTCGGTCATTCCCGTCGTGTCGTTATAGTACGAATCGAGCGGCACCAGTGTGACGTATCCGTCGGGCAGTGCCTCGATTATTTTTCTCACCACGGTGGTCTTGCCTGAGCCAGTACCACCAGCTATACCTATGATTGTCATATTCGTTTTGTTTTTTCACTCTTCATTTTTTATCTCTTTCAGCAACGGCAGCTGCAAATGGTATCTCACCGACACAAACCTGATTGCGCAGGTGGTGATGAAGCTCACTATTACCGGAATCTGGTAGCCCGTGTGTATGTTTATCAGCAGCCAGTACACCAGTCCGCCCATTATGCTTGCCATGGCGTAGATGTCGTGGCGGAATATCACCGGCTCGTTGTTGAGCAGAATGTCGCGGATTACTCCTCCCGCGGCTCCGGTGATGCAGCCCATAATTATTGCCACCCAAAACGGTTGCCCGAAGTCGAGACTCTTTTGCAGTCCGGCAATTGTGAAGAGCGCCAGTCCCAAGGTGTCGAACACGAACCATGCGTTGTCGAGACGCTTCATGTGTTTTGAGAAAAGTACGACAAAGGCGAGCGCCATTGTCGTACATATAAGATAGAATGGATTAGTCATCCAGAATGGAGTGGTGCCGAGCATGAGGTCGCGGATGGTTCCGCCGCCGATAGCCACAGCCACGCCGCACACGTAACCGCCAAACCAGTCGAAACGCTTGGCAGCCGCGTGGCGCAGCCCTGAGATGGCAAAGGCGAAAGTTCCCAGGAACTCAATCACCTGCTGTACTGAAATCATCTCCATCATTACTGTTTCTGACTCTTTTTTCGTTCGTTGTGGTCGAGAATCACCTTTCTCATTCTCATCGACTTGGGTGTGACCTCCACCAGCTCATCCTCCTTGATGTATTCAAGAGCCTCTTCGAGCGACAGGATGGTGCGCGGAATAATCCTTGCCTTGTCGTCGGAGCCGCTGGCACGGGTGTTGGTGAGCTGCTTTGCCTTGGCAACGTTTATCACCAAGTCGTTGTCGTGAACATGCTCGCCCACAACCTCGCCCATATAAACTTCCTCACCCGGGTCTATGAAGAACTTGCCGCGGTCCTGCAGTTTGTCTATGGAGTAGGCGTATGCCGTACCGTTCTCCAGTGCAATCATCGAGCCTTGTGTGCGGCGTGCAATGTCGCCCTTGTATGGCTGATACTCCTTGAAACGGTGAGCCATGATAGCCTCGCCCTGACTGGCGGTGAGCACGTTGGTGCGCAGACCGATGATGCCTCGCGAAGGTATCTCAAACTCTATGTTCACACGGTCGCCCTGGCTCTCCATCGATGTCATGTCGCCCTTGCGTCGGGTCACCATGTCAATCATCTTTGATGCAAACTCCTCGGGCACGTTGATGGTCATTTCCTCGATAGGCTCACACTTCACGCCGTCTATCTCCTTGTATATCACCTGTGGCTGACCCACCTGCAGCTCGTAGCCCTCGCGGCGCATGGTCTCGATGAGCACCGAGAGGTGAAGCACTCCTCGTCCGCTCACCACCCACTTGTCGGTGCTGTCCTCAAAGGGGCGTATGCGTAGTGCGAGGTTTTTCTCCAGCTCCTTTTCCAGTCGGTCGTTGATGTGGCGCGAGGTGACGTATTTTCCCTCACGGCCAAAGAACGGCGAATCGTTGATGGTGAATAGCATCGACATTGTAGGCTCGTCGATGGCTATCGGCGGCAGCGGCTCTGGATTTTCAAAGTCGCAGATGGTGTCGCCAATCTCGAAGCGCTCCAGACCGATGATGGCGCAGATGTCGCCGCTCTCCACCTCGTCGGTCTTCACATGGGTCATTCCCTCAAAGGTGTGAATCTCCTTTATGCGTGTCTTCTCCAGTTTGCCGTCGCGGTGGCTAATGCTCACGTTCATGCCCTCCTTCAGTACTCCGCGATGAACGCGGCCCACGGCGATGCGGCCCGTGTAGCTTGAATAGTCGAGGCTGGTGATGAGCATCTGCGGTGTGCCTTCGATGTGCTTCGGCGCTGGTATCACCTCCACAATCTTGTCGAGCAGATAGTGTATGTTGTCGGTTGGCTTATTGTAGTCCTCACTCATCCAGCCGTTCTTTGCCGAACCGTATACCACTGGGAAGTCGAGCTGGTCCTCGGTGGCGTTGAGCGAGAACATGAGGTCGAACACCATCTCGTAAACCTCTTCGGGGCGGCAGTTTGGCTTGTCCACCTTGTTCACCACCACGATTGGCTTGAGTCCTATCTGCAATGCTTTCTGCAGCACGAAGCGTGTCTGGGGCATCGGTCCCTCGAAGGCGTCCACCAGTAGCAGACAGCCGTCTGCCATGTTGAGCACGCGCTCCACCTCGCCGCCGAAATCGGAGTGCCCCGGAGTGTCTATGATGTTTATCTTTGTTCCTTTCCAGTTGATGGAAACATTCTTTGAGAGGATGGTTATTCCTCGCTCACGTTCCAGGTCATTGTTGTCCAATACTTGGTCGCTCATGTCCTTTCCTTCTCTGAAAAGATTTCCGGCGAGCATCATCTTGTCCACAAGTGTGGTCTTGCCATGGTCAACGTGGGCTATGATGGCAATGTTTCTAATGTCTTGCATCTTCTTACCTTAAAAATAAAATATGTATATACATAAATTCCACCTCCCAAAAGGGAGATTTCGCAAATCGGTTGCAAAATTACAACATTTTTTTCACACTTCCAAAGGAAATGGAAAAGAATTTAGTATTCAAAAGGTACCGGCATACCTAAAAATAATTAAAATACAGGCTTTATGCAGTCTTTGCACCGTTCTTTTTGTGAAAATATTTTGGAAAATATGGCTTTTTTTGTAATTTTGCACCCAATAATTTAAAATGTTTTTAATCTACAAATACGTAATAAGAAAATGACAAGAAAAATTTGTTTAGCATTCCTGATGGTGATGACGGTGGCTGTTAATGCCGTGGCTATCGACCTGAAAGGTGTAGCTGCTGGCGAGTACCGTGCTCAGGGCATGGCACAGGTGACGCCGATGGCCGACGGTGAGTCGTGGGCGCAAATCAGTGACGACGGACAGCGCATCGACCGCTATTCGTTCCGCACTGGCAAGAAGGTGGCAACGGTTTTCGATGCCTCTACGGCGCGCGGACCAAAGGTGAAAAAAGTGGATGGATATATAATTGGTCCCGGCGGTGCCAACATTCTGATTCAGACGGAGACAAAATATATCTACCGGCGCTCGTTCACCGCTACCTATTATATATATAATGTGAAAAACAACAAGATGGTGGCTCTCTCCGACGGCGGTCCGCAGCAGACACCTGTGTTCTCGCCCGACGGCAACAACATAGCCTTTGTGCGCCAGAACAACATCTATCTTGTAAAACTGCTCTACGACAATGCCGAGAGTCAGGTGACAAAGGACGGCAGGCAGAACGAGCTGATAAACGGAATACCCGACTGGGTGTACGAGGAGGAGTTCTCCACCAACACCAGCATGGTGTTCACATCTGACTCGCGCCAGATTTGCTGGATAAAGTACGACGAGAGCAAGGTCAGGCAGTTTGCTATACCCATGTACAAGGGATTGAAGCCCGAGCTGTCCGACAACGCCGACTATCCCGGAGCATATCTTTACAAGTATCCCGTGGCAGGTGAGACAAACTCTACCGTGAGCGCATGGAGCTACGATATAAAGAGCCACCAGACTCGCAAACTGCAGGTGCCTATGGATGCCGACGGCTATATGCCGCGCATCATCAGCACCAACAACGGCACCGACGTGGCTGTTTACACCATGAACCGCCATCAGGACTGCCTGCGCATCTATCTCGTCAACCCGCTGTCCACCGTGGCAAAGCTGCTGATTGAGGAGCAGGTCGACAAGTACGTAAAGGAAGAGGCAATGGAGAGCATCGTGTTCACCGACAGGCACATACTCGTGCCGAGCGACCGCGACGGCTACAACCATCTGTATCTCTACACCTATGCCGGCACCATGCAGCGCAAGGTGTGTCCTGCAAAGACCGTAATCGACGAGGTGTATGGCATCGACGAGACCACAGGCGACATCTTCTTCTCGTCGACCATGAACGGAGCTGCCGACCGCCAGGTGTGTGTGGCTCATGCCAACGGACGCATCGACCGTCTTTCGAAGAACGACGGCTGGAACAGCGCTGTGTTCTCGAAAAACTTCCGTTATTTCATCAACAACTGGAGCGACATCAACACGCCGCCGGTCTACACTCTTTGCGATGCCAAGGGAAAGACGCTCGCCACGCTCATCGACAATGCCGGGCTGAAGGCTAAGGCTGCCGCCGACATGACCGCCTCGCGCAAGCTTTTCACCATGACCACCAGCGAGGGCGTGACGCTCAACGGAATAATGATTTTGCCAAAGGGATTCAGCGAAAGCAAGAAATATCCCGTGATAATGTGGCAGTATGGCGGCCCCGGCTCGCAGCAGGTCAAGAACGCATGGGGCATAGGTATGTTTGGTGCCGGTGCTGCTTTTGAGCAGTATCTTGCAGAGCTGGGCTACATCTCCGTTTGTGTGGACAACCGTGGCACAGGCGGACGCGGAGCCGAGTTTGAGAAGTGCACCTATCTGCGCTTGGGCGAGCTTGAGAGCCGCGACCAGGTGGAAGCTGCCCTTTGGCTGGGCAAACAGAGCTATGTGGACAAGAGCCGCATAGGCATCTGGGGCTGGAGCTACGGCGGTTGGAACACGCTCATGTCGATGTCGGAGGGCCGTCCCGTGTTTGCCGCCGGAGTGGCGGTGGCGCCCCCTACGTCGTGGCGCTATTACGACAGCGTATACACCGAGCGCTTCATGCGCACTCCAAAGGAGAATCCCGACGGCTATGACACTGTGAACGCCATCGCGCGTGCCGCCAACCTGAACGGAGCGCTGCTTATCTGCCACGGCACAGCCGATGACAATGTGCATCTGCGCAACACCATGGAGTATGCTGAGGCACTGGTGCAGGCGGACAAGGATTTCCGCATGGTGACATACACCAACCGCAACCACAGCATCTACGGCGGTAACACGCGCAATCATCTTTACCGCCAGATTGTCAGTCATTTCAACGAAAAAATGGGAGTGAAATAGCATAAAACAAATTTTTTCACAGGAAAATTCAAAATAACCATACATCCATACATCCTTTGGAGTTAAATCGCTGAAATACAGTGAATAAACTGGGTGTATGCTTTTCTTTAACCATTCACCAACCATACACACCATACACCGATACGCAAATGTAGCAACGCTTACTGCCAAGGGTGTATGGTGTGTATGGTTGGTGTATGGTTGAGGTTCAACCATACACCGGTTAATATCTTAAACGTGAGCCTATTATGTGTAAAAGGTGTATGGGTGTATGGTTGTATGCGATATTTTTTTCTAAACGTTGAGAATAGATCCGCAAACGATACGTTTAGACTCGCCAATCAACGATTTAGAATCACGAATCAACGATTTACGACCGCCAAACGGTGATTCCGAAATCAGTTTCCGCAGTGACGGCTTGGCACTGTTGCAACAGTGCATGAATGTTTTATGCAGAAATGTTATTTCACGATTATTTTTCCATCATCGGTCAGTTTGGCGTGCAGTTTTCCCATTTTGTTGAGCAGCCGTATTGCCTCAGCCAGTGGAATATCGCGTCGCACCACGTAGTGCATGTGATAAGACAGGATGCTTCGGTTGTGGCATTCTATGCTCACATTGTATGATGTGCCTATCTGGCGCAGGATGTCGGCAACGGTGGCCTCGTCGTAGTAATGATAGCCGTCGCGCCATGCTGTGTACTGCATGGTGTCTGCCTCGCATACCGATGTTATGCCGGAATTGCCGATTGATGCCTCCTGTCCAGGCTGCAGGTCAACAGGAGCCTGCCGTCTGCCGGTGCTCATAAACTGCACTTTGCCGTTGATGAGAGTGACACATTCTTTTGTCTCACCGTAGGATTTGATGTTGAATTCCGTACCCGTGACGGTGGTCTGTGAGCGGCTTGTGGATACAATAAACGGTTTTTTTGCGTCTTTTGCCACAACGAAATACGCCTCGCCCTCCAGTCTTACGTTGCGGCTGCTGCCGCCGAACACCGACGGATAGTTGAGACGGCTGCCCGGATGCAGAAACACCTTTGTGCCGTCGGCAAGATCCACGCGGCATGAGTGTCCTTTGGGAATGAGCAGCGATACTGTGTCGGTGATTGCCGGTATGCCTGAGGCCTCGAGTGCTTCCCGGTATTCCTCGGCAATTACTATCGGGTCGGACGGCGATTGGGTGTTGACATACATTTTCAGTGGCACGGCAGAGCCCTGGCTGTCGGTGAGTCTTGGTTGCATGTCGGCGTCGGCTTCAACGAGTAGCGGAGATTTGCTGTCCTCCTCGCGCGATATATATAATAGGAGAGCGGCGATACATGCCGCAGATGCGGCAATTGAAATTGTCGCCCTATATGCCAGTTTGCGCATACGCTTTATGAAATGTCTCTTGTGGAAGCGCTCCAGCTGCTGTTCCGTGTCCGTTGGCTCCTGCGCCAGAATGCCGGCTGCGATGAAGATGTCGCGACATTCGTCTGCCAGCGTTTCATCGTTTTTTAGGTCATCCATTTGCTTTTCAGTCAGTTCGGCGCATGACTCCATTATGTCTGTTGCTTGTTCGCTCATTTCTTTTTAAGTTTTGTCTTGTCTTTAGTTATTATAACGTAAATGTTCCCTGAAAGGGTACGCTATGTTTCAGAGTTTTTCCGTCTTTCGCGAAAATATTTCAGTGCCCTTACGATGTGCTTCTTTATCGTGCTGACGCTTACTCCCAGCAGTTCGGCAGCCTCGGCATATTTCTTGTGCTCCACGTAGCATAGTGTGAAAATCTCCCTTGTTGGCGGTTTCAGTGCCTCTATGCACTCTTTTATCTGCTGCTCGCGCTGTTCCATCTGCTCAATGTCCGCTTCCGTATCCCATTTGCTTGTGACGGTGGCGGTAAGCATGATATAACGTTGTCCAGCCTCTTTGTGGCGCAGGTGGTCTATACATTTGCGTCTCAGACATGTGTATAGGAACTGTCTTGCCGACTGCTCGTCGGTGTCGTTGATGTGAATCCACAGCTCTTCAAAACAGTCGTGTACAAGGTCGCAACTTTCTTCATCGTCAGCCACAATACGGTTGGCGAAGACATACAGCTGGCGGTAATATTGCCGGAAAATTCTGTCGAAAGTCTCCTTGTTCTGCATTTGCAAGATAAATATAGTGCAAAATTACTGTTTTTTCTTTTAATTAGCATGTTTTTGCTCGAAAAAATGCCTTTTTCTTTAAAAAAGATGTCTTTTTCTTAAGAAATCGTAACCTTTTGCAGCATGTTTCCGTTTTTATTAGATGAAGATGTGCCGTTGTCGGCAATGTAGAAGAAAAGTGAAACATAAAATAAAAAGTAGAATTTATGAGAAAAATCAGATGCTTGTTAAGGCAAGTGGCGGGGAGCAGAATCCCCACATTGTTGATTCTGCTTGTGCTGTGTCTCGGTGTGAGTGCCCAGCGCAACGCAAAAGTGACGATGTCGTTTAAGAACGAAAGCATGCAGTCTGCACTGAAGAGACTGGAGAAGGTGAGCAACATGAAGATACTGTTCACCTACGAAGACGTGGAAGGCTACAGGATTGACGGTGACTATAAGGACACCGAGGTGGAAGGACTGCTGCAGATGATGCTGTCGGGCAAGCCGCTCGACTATTCCATTGAGGGTAATCTTGTGAACATAACACTGCGTGAGCGGCTCAATGATTACGAGAAAGCCAGGCGTGGCTTTTCCGGTCATGTCATTGGTGATGACGGGGAGCCTGTGATTGGTGCCACCGTGCGAATCATGGGCACCAAGCATGCCGTTGCCACCGACATTAACGGAAAATTCAGCTTCGATGTGTGGCCGCGCGGCGCACAGGTCGTTGTGTCATATATAGGTATGGAGACAGCCACGGTGAAAGCCGCCGAGGATATGCGCATTGTGATGAAGAGCGACGCCAAGGTGATTAGTGAGGTGGTGGTCAACGGTGTTTTCACCCGTAAGGCAAACACTTTCACCGGTGCTGTGAGCACATTGAAGGGCGACGACCTGCGCTCTGTGGGCAATCAGAACATACTGCAGAGCCTCAAGTCACTTGACCCGTCATTCCTGCAGATAGAGAATCTCGGTGCGGGAAGCAACCCTAATGCACTGCCCGATTTCCAGATGCGCGGCTCGTCCACTGTAGCCGACGTGCAGGGAGAATATGCCTCAAGTGCCAACCAGCCGCTGTTTATCCTCGACGGTTTTGAAAGCGAGCTGACAAAGATAATGGACCTTGACATGAACCTTGTGCAGAGCGTCACACTGCTTAAGGACGCCACAGCCAAGGCAATCTATGGAGCCAAGGCTGCCAATGGAGTGATTGTCATAGAGACACGCCGTCCTGAGTCGGGACGCATCAGGGTGAGCTATACCGGCAGTCTGTCGTTGGAAGCTCCCGACCTGAGCAGCTACGACATGTGCTCGCCGTCAGAAAAGCTGGAGGTGGAGCGCAGGGCAGGCCTGTTTACATCGAAGACGGGCAATATTGTGGAGCAGCTTGCGCTCGACAACACATATTCCTCAAAGCTTGCCGAGATTGTTGCCGGTGCCAAGACCGACTGGCTGGCACAGCCCACACGTGTGGGTCTTGGTCATAAGCATTCTGTGTATATAGAGGGCGGCGACCAGGCGATGCTCTATGGAGTGGACCTGTCATACAACCGCATATCGGGTGTGCTCAAGGGAAGCGACCGTACAACGTTCAGCGGGGGGGGTGAACCTGACATACCGCTGGAAGTCGCTGCAGTTCCGCAACAAGCTCACCATTGATTATAATTCGAGCAACAACTCTCCCTACGGCACTTTCAGCGACTATGTGAGGATGAATCCCTACAGCCGTCTGTATGATGCCGACGGGCAGCTGATGAAGGCATATCAATATGCCAACAATGCCGGTGAGATTGGTTTGTATTATAACCCGCTCTATAACACCACTCTAAACATAATCGACAACAGTACCTACACCACCATAACCGAGAATTTCTATGCCGAGTGGCAGGCACTGGAGAGCCTGAGAGTTACGGCACGTTTCGGTTTGGTACACAAGACCACCACAGGTGATGTGTTCCTGCCGTCGGGACACACCAGCTTTGTAAATGCCACCGATGAGTTCAGTAAGGGAAGCTACGACAAGTCAAACGGAAAGTACACAGACGTGAGTGCCGACCTTGGTGTGAACTGGAGCAAGCAGATGGGCAAGCATCTCGTGTTTCTCAACGGGCAGCTCAACCTTACCAACAACAACTATTCCACTGTTGGGGTAAAAGCCGTGGGATTCCCTAACGACCAGATGAACGATATTACCTATGCCGTGCAGTATGCCAAGAACAGTGCGCCTACAGGCACTGAGGGCATCAGCCGCACCGTGGGAGGACTTGCCTCGCTCAACTATTCCTACGACGAGCGTTATCTGTTCGACACCAACTACCGGCTTACCGGCTCTTCTGAGACCAGCCGCGACAACCGCTGGGGGTCGTTCTGGTCGATTGGTGCAGGATGGAATGTGCATAATGAGAAGTTTATGAAAAGCCTGAAATGGGTTGACCGTTTCAAACTGCGCGGCTCATTCGGATATACCGGCAGCCAGGGTTTCAGCTCATACGACGCCAAAGCTACCTTTACTTATTACACCAATGCCTCGTACAACGGACAGATAGGCTCGTATGTGAAGAAACTTGCCAACAACGACCTGCGCTGGCAGGAGAAATATGACACCAACATCGGTTTCGACCTCACCGTGCTCGACAACCGTCTCACCGCACGCTTTGACTATTACATATCAACCACCGACGGCATGATAACTAATGTCACCGTGCCTTCAACCACTGGATTTTCAACCTACGTTGCCAACCTTGGCAAGGTGGAGAACAAAGGTTTTGAGGCTTATCTTAACTGGCGGGCACTTTCGGCTGGGCGTGACTATGTGAACGCCTTTGCAAGCGTGGCGGCAAACACCAACACGCTGAAGAAAATCTCAAACAGCCTTCGTGCATGGAATGAGCAGCAGGACAAGACTATGATTGCCGACAAGCTCACCACCCCGTCGGTGAAATACTATGAGGGCTGCTCGATGAATGCCATCTGGGCAGTACCGTCGCTCGGCATAGACCCGCAGAACGGAAAGGAGATATTTGTAAAGAAAGACGGCACCGTGACCTACGACTATGACATTGCCGACCAGGTGGTGTGCGGAGACAATCAGCCAAAGTATAATGGCACGATAGGCATTAATGGCGAGATAAAAGGCTTCGGAT
>JAGAPI010000120.1 GCA_017623335.1 Prevotella sp. | reverse complement strand
TGACAGACAAAAAGGGGAAGCGTTTGTGCATGGCTTCACCCTTGCTATGACGGCACAAAACAAGTTCTACCGCCCCGTATCCGAGAAAGATACACAGGCGGGATATGCCGACCTGTTCCTGCATCCATTAGACCAGATATACAAGGACATGGAGCATTCGTATATCATAGAGCTGAAATACGCAAAAGGCAAGGAGCCGAAAGAGCGTATTGAGACGCTCAGACAGGAGGCTATAGCACAGGCAAACCGCTATGCGGCGAGCGAGACGGTGCAGAATGCCATAGGCAATACCAAACTGCATAAGATTGTGGTGGTGTATCACGGCATGGACATGGCTGTGTGTGAGGAAGTGTAAAAGTGTATTTTGTAGATATTATAATCTGACTTTACAACCTATGATTAAATTCTTGGATTTGAAAAGTGTCAACGCTCTATATGCCGATGAGATAGAGAAGGCGGTGACTGACACATTGCGGTCGGGCTGGTATCTGCAAGGTGAGGCAAACCAGTGGTTTGAGCAGGAGTATGCAAACTATATCGGCACAGAACACTGTGTGGGATGCGCAAACGGGCTGGATGCGCTCACGCTTATTTACAGGGCATACATTGAAATGGGGGTGATGGCGCCAGGCGATGAGGTGATCGTGCCTGCCAACACCTACATAGCATCTATACTTGCCATAACAGAGAACGGTCTGAAGCCTGTGCTCGTAGAGCCGCGGCTTGACACTTTAGAGATTGACGACAGTAGGATAGAGCAGGCAATCACTGACCGCACACGGTCGATAATGATTGTGCATCTATATGGGCGCTGTTCATACACAGATAAGATAGGCGAGATATGCATGAAGTACAACCTGAAGCTTGTGGAGGACAATGCGCAGGCCCACGGCTGTGTTTATAGCTCTCGCTCTATATATAATAATGTACGCGTAAAAAGTGTCCGCACGGGAGCCTTAGGTGATGCCGCCGGGCACAGCTTTTATCCCGGTAAGAACCTTGGCTGCTTGGGGGACGGAGGTGCCGTGACCACCAACGACCATGAACTTGCCAACACCGTAAGGACATTGGCAAATTATGGCTCAACGAAGAAATATGTGTTTAGATACAAGGGGCGCAACAGCCGTCTCGACGAAATTCAAGCTGCCGTGCTCACGGTTAAGCTGCGCCATCTTGATGAAGCAAACAGTCGCCGGCAGCAAATAGCGGATATATACGACAATATGATAACCAATCCGCTCATCACACGTCCGTCGGCTCTGCCCAAGGAACAGAATGTGTATCATATCTACCCTGTGTTCTGTGACAGCCGTGACCGTCTTCAGCAATACCTTGCAGACAATGGGGTGCAGACACTCATCCACTACCCCATCCCACCTCACCGCCAGCAATGCTACCATAAGGAATTAGGACATCTGTCACTACCCATCACAGAACAGATTCACGCCACCGAGCTGAGCCTGCCCATGAGCCAGGCAATGACCGATGACGAGGCTATGACTGTGGCTGAGATAATTAAGAATTATAAATTATGAACTATCAGATAGAGATTGACGACGGCAGCGGTTTCTGCTTTGGAGTGACCACCGCCATAAAGAAAGCCGAGGAAGAACTGGCAAAAGGCACAAAGTTGTATTGTCTCGGCGACATTGTACACAACGGCATGGAGTGCGACCGACTGAAACGCCTCGGACTCATCACCATCAACCACGACGACATGGCGAAGTTGCACGATGCCAAGGTGCTGCTGCGCGCCCACGGTGAGCCACCCTCAACCTACGAGCTGGCAAAGCGCAACAACATTGAGATTATCGATGCCACCTGTCCCGTGGTGCTGCAGTTGCAGCGCCGCATAAAGAAGCAGTATGACAGTGAGCCAAACGCGCAAATTGTGATCTTCGGCAAGAACGGCCACGCTGAAGTGCTGGGACTGGTGGGACAGACACAGCAGAACGCCATAGTAATAGAGAAATTCGATGACGTGACACGCCTTGACTTCTCACGCGACATCTATCTCTACAGCCAGACCACCAAGAGCCTCGACGAGTTTCATAAAATCATCAACTATATTCAGGAGCACATATCGCCCACAGCCACATTCAGGAGCTTCGACACCATCTGCCGACAAGTGGCAAACCGCATGCCAAACATATCTCAGTTTGCCACACGCCACGACCTCATACTGTTTGTGTGCGGACGCAAGTCGAGCAACGGCAAGGTGCTGTTCAACGAATGTAAAAGCGTCAATCCCAACAGTCACCTGATAGAGGGACCGGAAGAGATCGACGCTTCATGGCTCGAAGGCATAAAGACCATCGGCATCTGCGGAGCCACAAGCACTCCTAAATGGCTGATGGAGAGATGCTCGGCGTTTTTACAGTGAGGAGTGTGGAATGGGGAGTGTGGAGTGAGGAGTGTTAAGCTGGCTGCGCCGAATTATAGGGATTATTGGGTCTATAAAGCTTATTGAACAAATATGAAAGTCTCACTCCACACTCCTCATTTCACACTCCTCATTTCATTCCCACAATCTTTGTAGGCGCCTGCTCGGCATTACGTCTGTTTGTTACAGTCACCACAGCCTGCGCAAGTGCAAGGAATGCCTGCCCTGTCACAGTGTCAACCTTTGTGGCGGCAGGCTCGCCGGCATCACCGCTCTCGCAAATGCTCTGCACCAAAGGAATCTGTGCCAATAGCGGAGTGTTCATTTCCTTTGCGAGGTTCTTGCAGCCGTCCTTTCCAAAGATATAGTATTTGTTCTCGGGAAGTTCGGCAGGAGTAAACCACGCCATGTTTTCCACCAGTCCGAGGATGGGCACGTTGACCTTCTCATTGCGGTACATGTCGATGCCCTTGCGCGCATCGGCAAGAGCCACGCTCTGCGGAGTGCTCACAATCACCGCGCCGGTGATGGCGAGAGTCTGCAGCAGGGTGAGGTGTATGTCGCTCGTTCCAGGAGGAGTGTCGAGAATAAAGTAGTCAAGCTCACCCCAGTCGGCATCGCCGATGAGCTGCTTCAATGCGTTGCTCGCCATACCTCCGCGCCACAGGGTGGCAGTGTCGGGATTTACAAAGAACCCGATACTCAACAGCTTCACGCCATATTTCTCTATCGGCTCTATCAGCTGACGGCCGTCCACCTCAACGGCATAAGGACGCTCCTCCTCCACATGAAACATCTTGGGCATCGACGGACCAAAGATGTCGGCATCCAACAGTCCCACCTTGTAGCCCAGCCGTGCAAGCGCGATGGCAAGGTTGGCACTGACCGTGCTCTTGCCCACTCCACCCTTGCCGCTGCTCACGGCAATCACGTTCTTCACCTGCGGCAACAGCTTGCCCACTTCGGGGCGCGGCTTGCTCTTATACTCCAGCTCTATTGTCACCTCTACATCTTTCGACACATGATAGTGTATGGCAGCCTCAGCAGCCTTCACCGTAGATTTGAGGAACGGATCGGTGTCGCGCGGGAATATCAGCGTGAACTTCACCTTCATTCCGTCAATGCGCACATCGTCGGCAAGCATCTC
>JAGAPI010000119.1 GCA_017623335.1 Prevotella sp. | reverse complement strand
CTTGGCGCCACGTCCGCCAACCATATCGAGAAGAATACCAAAACGTGCCTTATAGCCGTCTTTGTGAGGATTGGCAGCCCAGTGCTGCGCTCCCAATGCCCATGTGTCGCCACTGTCTGGCGTGTCAGCCCATTGCGGCGTGCCCCAGTCCTCAGCATCGAAGCACACAAAGTCCACTCCCACAGCCAAAGAATCCTGAGCACCCAAGAGCCGTGCCAGCTCAAGCATTACAGCCACACCGCTCGCACCGTCGTTGGCAGCCATCACAGGAGTATGATGATTAGCCTCATCAGGGTCGTTGTCTGCCCACGGGCGACTGTCCCAATGCGCGCAGACAAGAATCCTGTCCGTCAGTTCAGGCTTATAGCTCGCTATGATATTTGTGCTGCGCAACATAGTACCGTCATAACCTTTAAGCTGTGCGCTCTGTGTCTGCACAGTCATGCCCAATGACTGGAACTTACCAGTAATCCATTCCCCACAACGGTCATGGGCGTCACTGTTCATAATACGTGGTCCGAAGGCACACTGCGCCTCACAATAGGCGTATGCACTGTCAGCCACAAACACCGGTCCCACGGGCTGCATGGCTGTCCGTGTATCGGTGGAAGCCTTCTTGCTGTTGCCGCACGATTGTATAGTAAGTGAGGCACCGCACACACACACGGAACACAAAAGCGCGACAGCATACCGACACACTTTATTATTATGGTTGCAGTTTATAAAAGTCATTATTACAGTATTTTTATATCGTGTAAATAGTTTGTCATTTCTGTTTTGCAGCCTGCACCTGCCCCATCACCCTGAGGAAGTTGCCGCCCCAAATTTTCTGAATATCACTCTCGCTATAACGGCGCGCGAGCAGCTGGCGCGTGAAATTGATTATCTCTGAAGAGTCGGCAATGCCACGCACACCTCCGTCACCGTCGAAATCGGTGCCAATACCCACATGGTCTATTCCCATCACATGTATGGCATGCTCAAGGTGCGCAAGTGCATCCATCACAGTAGCTTCGCCCTCCTTACGCAGGAAGCCGTTGTATAACGTTATCTGCGCCACTCCACCCTTCTGTGACAAGGCACGCATCTGATCATCGGTAAGGTTGCGCGGATGATCGCACAGACTCCTCGCACTGCTGTGGCTACACACTATTGGCAGACGGCTTATCTCAAGCGCGTCATAAAAGCTCTTTTCTGCAGCATGACTTAGATCGACCATAATCCCCTGACGGTTCATCTCCTGTATAACCTGCGCTCCGAAACGGCTCACTCCATTGTGGGTATTACATCCGCGGGCACTGTCACAAAGCGAATTGTCACCATTATGACACAAGGTGATATACACCACTCCACGCTGCGCAAAGTGCTTCACGTTGGCAATATCATCACCAAGAGCAAGTCCGTTCTCAATGCCCAGCATTATAGATTTACGCCCCATGTGCTTGTCGCTATACAGGTCGGCAGGAGTACGCGCAATACTGAGATAATGGCTGTTGGCAGCCACTATTTCCTCTATTTTATCAAAAATCAAATCAGCATACTCTGTAGGTCCGCCAACAGGAAAACCCACTTTTTGCGAGAACATCTCCCCAATCTTTGGCTGCGGCAAATATGCCACCATGATTGTTGAATCCTGATGACCTTCAGTCATTTTATGCAAATCGACAAGCACCCGCGGGTCGCGGTGGTCAAACCTTATGTTCTGCGGAAAAAACATAGGAGTGTCACAATGAGTATCGAGGGTAAGCACACGGCTATGTACACCGCAAGCCTGCCGGAAATGCCGCGCCTCACGTATAAGCCATTCAAACAACGGTTTTCCCTCATCAAGACATTCAGGATGCCACTGCACTCCCATGACAGACTTAAACTCGCTGCTCTCAATAGCTTCAATAACCCCATCCGGCGACTTTGCCGCCACAGAGAAATGAGGTCCGGTCTTGTCCACAGCCTGATGATGGAATGAATTTACGGCAATACTATTGCTGTTAAACAATGTATAGAGCATTGAGCCCTTGACAATGTTCACCGTATGAGTAGGCTCTGCACGATTGGCATCCTGCGAGTGCTTTATGTTGGTCCTTATATCCTGCTCCACATGACCGTCGAGCGCCATGGCAAGCGTCTGTATCCCCCGGCAGATACCGAGCATGGGTATCTGCCGGTTGTATGCAAGACGGGTAATAAGCAGCTCCGGCAAGTCACGCTCACTGTTGATACCATGAAGCCTCGGCGACGGTTCCTCGCCACAGTACAGCGGATTGTAATCGCCGCCGCCGCTCAGGAGCAAGCCGTCAATTCTGTCCAATGTATTGATTATCACACCTACATCGGTCAGCGGCGGTATAATCACAGGCACACCACCAGCTTCGACCACCTTTTTATAATATGTCTCTGCCAGCATACACGACGCATTGTCGTAGTTGCCGGTAATACCTATCACCGGTCTGGTCTCTGCTTCAGGAAACCTGCCGTAAACATCAGTAAGGCGCTTGTTCCAATCAAAACGATTGTTCATAAAAACTATTCTTCACTCTTCGTTCTTCACTTTTCACTCTATTTTTAATCAATATGCACCGGTATCTCCCTCTTGATACTCTGTTCAAGCGAGATGAGAGTCTCGGTAGATGCCACTCCGGGGATATGCTGCAACTGCCGGTTGAGCAAATCCATGAGCTGTTCATTGTCGCGTACATAAAGTTTCACGAGCATGGTATACGGTCCGGTTGTAAAATGACACTCCACAATCTCAGGTATAAGTTGCAGGCGCTCCACCACCTCCTTATACATGCTGCCCTTCTCAAGAGAAATGCCCACGTATGTGCATGTAGAATAACCAAGACTCTTGGGGTTAACATCAAAACCGCTGCCCATAATCACATTGGCATCTATAAGATGCTGTACACGCTGGTGAATGGCAGCACGCGAAACACCGCAATCAGCAGCCACATCCTTGAATGGTATTCGTGCGTTGCGCGAAAGAATGTTCAGAATTTTTTTGTCTAATTTATCTATCTTTTCCATTACAATAACTTATAATATTTACAATTTGTCAGCAAAAGTACTGCTTTTTATTGAATTATGCAATAGCTTTAACAAAAAATAAATACGGTTTTGAACAAAATGAGATACATTTTATTCAAAACCGCATAATTTCATAATTTTTTTTGCCCTTAAAAGGCTAAAATACATATATACTTTGTTATTTACGCTTTGCCTTCACGCTTTTCTTTGCAACAGGCTTTTGAGCGGCAGGTTCCTCTTTCACCTCAGCCTTTGCAGCCTCCGGCTCACAGATATCAACAAGCTCAACGTCGAACACCAGTGTCGAATACGGCTTGATGTCACGGCCGGTGCCACGCTCGCCATACGCAAGATCGTATGGAATGTACAACTGCCACTTACTGCCCACAGGCATGAGCAGCAGTGCCTCGGTCCAACCCTTTATAACATCGGTAACGCCAAACTCGGCAGGCTTGTCACCATGACGCTTGCTGGCATCAAACACCTTACCGTTGATAAGACGACCCTCATAGTGCACCTTCACCTTGTCTGTACGCTGCGGCGTCTTTCCCTCGCCCTTCTGCAGCACCTTATACTGCAGTCCGCTGGGTAAAACCGTCACACCTTCCTTCTTTGCATTCTCTGCAAGGAAATTCATGCCTGGAGCCTTTTGGTTGTATTCCTTCTTCTGCATGAACACAGTCCTTGCCTTTTCTGCGGTGAATGTTGTGTCACCGGAAAGGGCATCACAGAAACCACGGAAAAACAGGTCATCGCTGATAGAGTCGGGAGTGTCGGAAAAATCGTTTTTCATACGTGCAAGCATCTGCTCCTTCACCTGATTAGCTATCTGCATGCCCGCCACGTATGCCTTCTGTTTCGGGTCACCGTTGGCGTTAATCACCTCATTGAACCCCTTCACAAAATCAGCCATATAAGCAGTGTCAACTCCCATCTGCTGTGTCAGGAAAGGCAGCAGTCCATCGGTAATACTCACACCTGCAGTGTAGCTCAGTGTGTCTGCCGATGTGGAGAGCACCAGTGCGGGCTTTTCCACAACGGCTTTCTTCTGCTTCTTTTTTGCAGAAATCGTGGCAGACATAGAGCCTGCCACGATAACCATTGCTAAAACTATTATCTTTCGCATTAGTTCACTTCAATAAGTTCAATCTTGAAAATCAGTGCAGAGAAAGGCTTGATGTTGCCGGCATTCTGTGGACCATAAGCCTTGTCCTGTGGAATATAAACTTCCCATACACTTCCTGCAGGCATGTGAACGAGAGCCTCTGTCCAGCCCTTAATCACCTGATTAGCACGGAATGTAGTAGGCTCCTTACGGCTGTAAGAGCTGTCAAACACCTTACCGTCAACAGTCTTGCCCTCATAGTGTACCTTCACCATAGAAGTGTCGGCAGGGATGGCACCGCTACCCTCTTTGATAACCTTATACTGAACACCGCCGGGAAGAGTCTTCACACCTTCCTTCTTTGCATTGGCAGCAAGGAAAGCCTCACCGGCTTTCTTGTTCTCACCATACTGAGCCTCCATTGCCTTAGCCTTCACAGCCTCCATCTTGGTCTGGGCATACATCTGTGCCTCATCCTTCTTCATAAGAGCGTTCTTACCTGTAATACCGCTGATGAAACCGGCAAGAAGGTTTTTCTTTGAAATCGACTGTGTAGAGTCCTCACCGTAAATCTGACGGTTGATACCCTCATACATCTGATTACCCACCTGCTGGCCAATCATGATACCTGCATAGTAAGCTGCCTTCTTCTTGTCGTCACCTGCACTTGCACCCTCATTAAGACCCTTGATGAAGTCCTTGATGTAAGTAGTGTCCACACCCTGACGAGAAAGATACTCTGTAAGTCCCTCACTCTGTGCCATACCGATAGCGTATGTCAGTGAGTCAACGTCACTCTTCAGGCTCGCCTTTGGAGTGCTCTTGCCGCAAGAAGCCAATGTAGCGGCAGCAATGGCTGCAACAGCCAAAAATGATAATTTTTTCATTTTCTTTATTTTATTATTTTGTTTTTGTTTTTTTATTTAGGAGAGGTAGTTTACACTTTACACTACCTTGATAAGCTCCACATCAAAGATAAGTGTTGCGTATGGCGGAATGCTCTGACCGGCACCGCTCGCACCGTACCCCAACAGATAAGGAATAAAGAAACGAAACTTTGCGCCCTCTTTCATAAGCTGAAGTCCCTCAGTCCATCCTGCTATCACCTGCTGCAAGCCGAATGTAGCCGGCTCACCGCGCTTATACGAGCTGTCGAACACAGTACCGTCGATAAGGCTGCCCTCATAATGGCATGTAACGCTGTCAGTGGCTTTAGGCTGCTTGCCGTTGCCCTCGCTCAGCACCTGATACTGCAGGCCGCTGCCTGTTGTCACCACACCTTCCTTCTTGCCGTTCTCTGCAAGGAACTTCTCACCAGTTTCACGGGCGGTCTTGCTCATTTCCTCTTCTTTCTGCTTGAAATATTGCTGCACTATCTGCTGGCCCTCAACATGGCTCACAAACAGGTCATTGCCCGCAATTACATCCTTTATCGCCTGTGCAAAATCATCAATAACCAATTCCTTTGCACCCATGTGCGCCAACTGCTGACCAATGCCAAGCCCCATGGCGTAACTCAATTTATCCATTTGTCAATTCTTAAAATTTTGTTCAAAAATTACTTACTTTCGTTATAAAAACGTGCAAAGATACTATTTTTTCTTGATTTTGTTGCACCATTTGAAAAAAAATTAGTATTTTTGTGCAAATTTTTGACACGTTAAGAAAATAAATACCTTTTAGTATGAAGAAACTCGTGATATTGACTGGTGCGGGAATGTCTGTTGAAAGTGGTCTGAAGACATTCCGCGACGCCGACGGACTTTGGGAAAACTACCCCGTACAGAAAGTAGCTACACATGAGGGTTGGATTGCCGACCCTACGCTCGTGACCAACTTCTACAACATGCTCCGCAGCAAGTGCGCCGACACAAAGCCATGCGAGGGTCACAGACTGCTGGCGGAACTGGAAAAAAAGTACGATGTGAGAGTGATAACACAGAATGTTGACAACCTGCATGAAGCTGCCGGCTCTACCAAGGTGCTCCACCTGCACGGCGAGCTGATGAAGGTGTGCTCAAGCAAAGATACGGAAAATCCCGCCTGCTGGCAGACACTCACTGCCAACAACTATGAGGTGAAGCCTGGCACAAAGGCTGCCGACGGCTCACTCCTACGCCCCTATATAGTATTCTTCGGCGAGGCCGTGCCCAACATGGAGAAAGCAATAGACTGGGTGGCTGATGCCGACATATTCGTAATAATCGGTTCGTCACTTGTGGTTTATCCCGCCGCAAGTCTGGCACACTACGTAAAAGACGGCACGCCGATATATCTCATCGACCCTGCCCCGTCAGTAGGAATGACCATTCCCGGGGTCACCCACATACAAAAGGGTGCGTCGGAAGGCGTGAAGGAACTTATTAAGTTGCTCGAATGATACAAAGTTATTGATTCTGTGTAAAAAGACTTTAATGAGAAAGATTGTAATCAGAATAGCAGTTGCCGCCACATTGTTATTGTGCGCCGGCAATGCCTTTGCCGCGCCGGCAAAACGCACAAAGATTGCCGTCAGGCAGAGCGACGGCACTGAGCTTGTAGTGTCACAGCGCGGTGATGAGCATTTCCACTATTTTGTTACTGACGACGGTCTGCCGCTGATACAGGCAGAGAACGGTGACTTTTATCACGCCATCATAAAAGGCGGCAGCTTTGTTGCTTCAGACATTATGGCTCACAGTAACAGCCAGCGAACAGAACAGGAGAGAACATTCATCGTGAAACGCGGCGACATAAGCAACGACATAAGCAATATACGCCGGGCAAACGTAGAAAGGCGCAATGCCGCAAGGACAAACAGCGGCATAAGGACAAGAGCCGGCAAGACGGTCAGATACGAGGGCAACAAGCGCGGGCTTGTGATTCTCGTAAACTTTAAGGACAATGCCTTCACCATTCCCTCTCCAAAGGAGCACTATGAAAGAATGTTGAATGAAAAGGGATATTCGGAGAACGACTGCCACAACTGTGTGTCACAATATTTTTCCGACCAGAGCAACGGCTTGTTCAATCTCACCTTCGATGTGGCTGGTCCCTACACCTTAGCCCAAAACATGGAATATTACGGCGGCAACGACAACAGCGGCAGCGACAAAAATCCAAGAGAAATGATCAAGGAAGCCTGCAAGCTGGCATCGGCTGATGTCGACTATTCAAAATACGACTGGTTTGACGACGGCAATGTCGACATGGTGTTTGTGGTGTATGCCGGATATGGCGAATCGCAGGGAGGCGCCCCGGAGACGATATGGCCTCATCAGTGGGAATTGGGCATGCAGCTTCAGAAATACAACGGAAAGAGAATAAATGTCTATGCCTGCTCCAGCGAGCTTGCAAACAATACCGGCAGTACTCCTGACGGGATAGGTACATTCTGCCACGAATTCAGCCACTGCCTCGGACTGCCCGACTTATACGACACACAAAACAACAAAGCCTTTGGCATGAACCGGTGGAGCCTGATGGACTACGGAACTTATCTCGGTGCGCACGAACGCGGTGAATGTCCATGCAACTACACCACATACGAGCGGTGGCTGTGCGGATGGGCTACTCCCACGGAGCTGACAGCAGCCACCACCGTGCAGGGCATGGCATCGCTCGACAGCGGCAACACGGGATACATTATATATAATGATGCGTATGCCGATGAGTACTACATTCTCGACAACCGCCAGAAACAGGGTTGGGACACCTATCTGCCGGGACACGGTCTGCTGGTGACACACATAGACTACGATGAAAAGAAATGGTATTATAATAATGTGAACACGGACATCTCACACCAGCGCTGCACCATAATACATGCCGACAACTCGGCGATTAATTCTAAAAATAGCTTAGCCGGCGACACATATCCAGGAATAGCGGGCAACACCGAGCTTACCGACACCTCCACACCTGCCGCACATCTGTTCAACGACAACAGCAGCGGCAGCAAGTATATGGGCAAGCCCATTACCGGCATTGCCGAAAGTGAGGACGGGCTTATTTCGTTCAAGTTTATGGAAGGAACTGAGAATGCCATCGACGGTGTCACCGTCAACGGAGAATCACCTGTTGAAATCCATGCAGACTACCGCCGGCTGCTGCCCCAAGGCATACGGCTGAAACAGTATAACGGCAAGACAATAAAGACTATTGATAAAAATAAAAAATAAGAAATATAAAGTGAAGAAACTGTATATTGAAACATACGGCTGCCAGATGAACGTGGCAGACAGTGAGGTAGTGGCTTCGGTCATGAAGATGGCGGGCTACGAAGTGTGCGATGACATAAAGGATGCCGATGCGGTGTTTCTGAACACCTGCTCGGTGCGCGACAATGCAGAACAGAAGATAATCAACCGTCTTGACACCCTGAATGCCGAGCGCAAGAAGGGACACAG
>JAGAPI010000118.1 GCA_017623335.1 Prevotella sp. | reverse complement strand
GGGCGCATCACGGTGGAACTGAAGCCCGGGGCAAACGTGTCGGCCGCAAAGTTTGAGATTGCATCGATATTGCGGCAGATTCGCGGCAAGCTGCCCGAAGACGTGTCATACCCCACGGTGTCGGGCGGAGAGGTGGACACCGCGCTTGGCGACGACAATGAGGTGAAGCTGATTCTGACCTATATGCTCAATGCCGACATGTCGGGCGAGCAGATGCGGCAGATAGCCGAGAGGGAGATGAAGCACGAGGTGGAGCGCGTGGAGGGTGTTCACCACGTTGACATAACAGGCTACGTCACCCACTACATGGAGGTGGAGTATGATGCCGGGCAACTGGCGATTTACGGCATAGGCAGCCCGGATATTGTAGATGCCATACGCAATTTTGCCGGCCGCGAGGATGTTGTGGGCGAGGTGTCGGAGGACGGGGACAGGGTGACCGTTCCGCTGCTGCTGTCGTCGAAGGAGGAGCAGAGGCGGTTTGAGCAGATGCCGCTGAAGAGCATCGGCGGCAAAATTGTATATCTCAACAACCTTGCGTCATGCCACATCCGCGAGCGGAAGCCCGCCAGCTACTATCGCGTGAACGGCATGAACACCATCTACGTCAATGTCTATGCCGACAAAGACGCCAGCGTGGTCGGAGTGGCTGACAGGGTGAAGGGCGTGATGGCACGGTCGTCGGCCGCGCTCCATCCGTCGCTGGCATACGACCGTGCCGAGGAGCAGCTCAGGGATTTCCGCACGCTCGTGGCGCGCTCATCGCTCACCCTGGCCATCCTGCTGATGTTTGTGTGGATATGCGGCGGACTGAGCTGGCGCTATCTCGCCGTAATCAGCGTCTCGCTGCTTGCCAACATACTCATCTCCTCCATGCTCTATCGTATTCTCGATATCCGTCTGCACCCGTTTTCCATGGCAGGCATCACCGTGTCATTGGGAATCATCATCGACTCCGCCATCGTCATGACCGACCATTTTGCATACTACCGCAACCGCAAGGCTTTCCTTGGCATTCTCGCAGCCATGCTCACCACCGTGGGGGCGCTGGTCATTGTGTTCTGGCTGCCCGACTATCTGAGGCACGACCTCAAGGATTTCTCGGTGGTGGTGATGGTCAATCTTCTCGTTGCCGTGATTGTGGCATTGTTTTTCACTCCGGCGCTTGTATCGCAGCTGGGGGTGGCGCGCAGGATAGCCTTTATGCCGAGAGACCGGCGCACGCGCCTCGCACTGTGGCTCTCGCGGCATTATTCACGGTATGTTGCCATGGGGCAGAGGCGGTTTGCGCGCCTGGTCCTGCTGCTGGTGTTTGCCGGCATGTTCGCCGGCTCTCTCAAACTGTTTGTCGACAGTCTCGATGCCAACACGTTCAGCCCCAAGAAGGAGGAGATGAAGCTGAATGTCCGCGCACAGATGCCGGTGGGCGGAAGCGTGCATGAACTCAACGGCAAGGTGATGGAGCTGGAGGCGTTTCTGTCGCAGTTCAAGGAGATAAAACGTTATGAGACATCGGTTTATCCGCAGGGAGCGAGTATTGTGGTGGAGTTCAGGGACGAGGCGCTGGCATCGGGCTTCCCCTATCTTCTGGAAAGCCGCGTGATAGGAAAGGTGATAACCATAGGCGGAGCCGACTGGGCAACGTGGGGAGTGAGCGAGCGTGGCTTTAGCAATTCACTGAACCTGCAATACCGCGCCAACAGCATTGAGATTGCGGGCTACGACTACGAGCGCCTGTACCGCTTTGCTGAGAACATGGTGAGCGAGATGCATAGGAACAACCGCGTGGTTGACATTGCCATCGTGACACCCGGGCACGAGGAGCAGGAAGACGAGCTGTTCATGGAGTACCACCGCCGGATGCTTGCCGCCGACAGCGTGACTGCGCCCGCCATCCACTCTGCGCTGCAGGGCATGCTTGCCGACCGAGATGCTGGAAAAATTGAAGTGGGAGGACAGACGATGGACGTCACCGTGCATCCCTCAACCGCAAGCACCTTCGACCTGTGGCAGATGGACAACTCCTACATCACGGCCGACAACCGCGGCGTGCGTCCCTCGGCATTCATGGACATAAGCCGCCGCAAGGCAAAAAACATCATACCGCGCGACAATCAGGAGTACGTGCTGCGGGTGGCATTCAACGTGCTGGGCTCATATACCTACACAAGCCGCTACATCAAAAGCATCACCGAGAAGTACAACACCGCGTTTCCCGTGGGATTCCGCTGTCTGAACAAAACCTACGGCGCATACGAGGACGACGGCACCCAGTATTGGCTGATAGGACTGGTGGCGGTGATAATCTTCTTCATTCTCTCCATTCTGTTCGAGAGTCTGCTCCAGGCGCTTGCCGTCACGATGATTATTCCTGTGTCGTTCATCGGCATGTTCGTCACCTATTATCTCACAGGAGTGCCTTTCGGCACGGGCGGCTTTGCGGCGATGGTGCTGCTGGCAGGTCTCACGGTCAATGCCGGCATATACATCGTCTGCCAGTACCGCATTCAGAAAAAGCCTGGCATTCACGGTTATGTGAGGGCATTCAACCACAAAATCATCCCCGTCATGCTCACCATATTATCCACCGTGCTGGGCATGCTGCCGTTTCTTGTCGACGGTCCCGATGCGCAGCCGTTCTGGTTCTCGCTTGCCGTGGGCACCATAGGGGGGCTGGCGCTCAGCGTTGTCCCCATAGCCCTATTCCTGCCCGTGGCAATGAGGCTCAGGCAGGGCATCTGAAATTTCTGTGACGGATTCCTTTGTTATTTCGGAAATAATTGCTATATTTGCAGCAAAAAAGTTATACAATGCCAAACAATGAATATTTTATAGACAGTATTAGGGATGCGAAGCATGCTAAAATACATTTTGCAGTGATGGCTATAGGAGCCGCTGCCGACCTTTTGGGCATAACTTCGTCGGAAATGTACGAGCGGCTCAACAGGGTGGGTATAGTGCAGGGACTTCTCTTTGATTTGTATGAGGTGGAGCATACGCAAAGTCTGCAGCATGTGGCTGAAGACGTGGTTGAGGCATTGAAAAACTGGGAAAATCCAAAATAAGGCAGAGTATGATATTATTTCATGGGGCAATATTGACAATAGAATGCCCATTGGCGCATGTGGGCAGAGACTATCTCGATTTTGGCAAGGGTTTTTATCTTACTAAAATTGAAAATCAGGCAATACAATGGGCAAAACGGGTAAAATTTGTGAGGAAATCGCCTGTTGCGGTGGTAAACAAATACGAATTTGACTACGAGGCAGCCATTGATGCCGGATATAGGCGTTTATGCATGAACGAATATGACAGGACATGGCTGGATTTTATAACCGAGAGCCGCAAGGGAATGAAGCCTTGGGAGGATTATGACATTATCGAGGGAGGTGTGGCTAACGACAGGGTCATAGATACCGTTGAAGACTACATGACTGGAAGAATTACGGCAGAGCAGGCTTTGGGACAGTTGAAATTTGCAGTTTCAAACCATCAAATCTGTGTTAACAATCAGGAGGTGATTGATAACTTCCTGACTTTTAAGGAATCAATAGAATTATAACAATATTATATTAACTATGAGAAAAGAAGTGCTTTGGAGAAAAATCGGGAGAATAATAATGCTGATGGCTGAGGAACTTGACATTTCGCCGGAACGGGCGTTGGATTTATTCTATAAGACCGAGACATGCAGGCAGTTGAGCGACAGCAGATACGAACTGAATATCATGAGCGACAGATACATACTTGAAAACATATTGAACGAATTTAAGAAATAGAATAGCTTAATCTACAAAATACATAAACGATAAAACTACAATGAAGAAAACTGTTTTATCGCAAGAGTAGGCAGAAAAAAGCTAATCCTCAGGTTTTAGAAATTCTCTGGCGCTACAGAATTATTTTTCTAGCGCTAGATTTTTATTTCTCTAGGTCTACAGAATTT
>JAGAPI010000117.1 GCA_017623335.1 Prevotella sp. | reverse complement strand
GGCACAGCAGTCGGCAACGGTGCAGATAACCAATGTCAAGGAAGACCTCGATGTGACAATATCAGTCTATGACCAGAATGAGACACCATATAAGACATATAATATATATGCCGGACAGCTGGCTGAGAAGATTACTGAGAAGCCGACAAATCCGAATTTACGTCTGGTCGGCAAGATGAATGCAAAGGACTTTGAGGTGATTCAGGCTTATACAAACAATTTTTCCACGATTGACCTTTCGGATGTTGAAATTGTAGGCGACGGAAATAAGGCGAACTCATTGCCCCCAATGGCTTTTGCGTCATCAAAAAAATCAGCCATAACAAAAGTGATACTCCCCAAATCACTTAAGCGTATAGAGACCAGTGCATTCTATCGTATGGATTATTTGAATGAAATAACTATACCGGAGAATGTCGAGTATATAGGAGTGTCTGCTTTTACGTATTGTCCTCTGACAAAAGTCATATCTTTGTCTGCCACTCCAATTCCCCTGACAAACGGCGACCCGTTCCCGGGAGGCTCGTTTAGCAAGAACATCACATTGGAAGTGCCTCAGGGAAGCAAGTCTAAATATCAGGCTATGTCGTATTGGAATCTGTTTGCTACAATAAATGAGGTTGCTCCTACCTATACGATTACTTACGATCCTGAGCGCGCCGAGCCGTATATATTCGGTAAGAATACTGACAAGGTTGAAAAGGGAACAAAAATAGACATGAAGGTTAAGGTGCATCCTATATATAATGGCAATAACCCGATTAAGAAAGATCAGAAATTTAAGGTTTATCTGAACGGCACGCAGACAGACGGCGGTGATTGGGCAGCGAGTGGCAATATGTGGAGCGTTACGGTCAATAGCGATGTCCGCTTTGATGTGGTATACTTCTATGATGCAAAAGTGACATCTCCGGAGAACATCAAGGTTGCTGCTGTTGATGGCTATACACTTACAGACATAAAGGAGGGCGACCCGTTGAAGTTTACCGTGACGGCACCTGAGAATGAGGAAATGACCGTTAAGGTAAAGGTTGACGGCAACGAGATGCCTGCCGATGAGAGCGGTGTATATACGGTGGAGGACATTCAGGCCAATGTGGCTGTCGATGTGGCTGTCGTACCCGTGAACGGCGCTACGCTTACCAACGAAGACTTGAAGGCCATCGCGACCGACGAGGTTGCCGACATAACTGAAGTGAAGCTTGACGGTGAGATATCCGAGGAGACATTTACCACCATACGCGAGAACTTCGAGGGATTGGAGAACATAGACCTTAGCGGAATGGAGAACACGGTGATACCGGATAATGCGCTGAACGGACTTGCGAACCTTGTCAATGTCAGCATACCGGAGACTGTGACCGCAATCGGCGAGAACGCTTTTGCAGGATGCTCTAACCTTGAGACTATCACGCTGACCAATGTGTCGGAAATAGGCAACGGTGCATTTGCAGGATGCGGCAGCCTGACAAGTGTAATCATCAACACCCAAGGCTCAGAGGTTGCGGCTGCGGCAAGGAAGGCGGCAGCGCGTGCCAGTGGAAAGGCTGCCTCAGGCATCAGCACAGAGTCTTTCGCCGGAGCTAATCCTAATTGCCTCGTGTTTGTGATGGACGGTGTGGCATCGGGTGAGAATATCATCGCCAACAAGGGAGGTGAGGCAGGATATGTCGCAACTGGCGGTGTGCGCATGGATGCCGTATATGCATTCGCCACTCCAAACCAGTTTGCCATGAATGGCAATCAGCTTATCTTGAAGCGTGACTTCGGCTCATCGGAAAACTGGAACGCAATTACACTTCCGTTTGCCATGAATGAGAGCGAAATTGCATCTGTGTTTGGTGAGAATACACTCGTGGCTTCACTTGACACACTTTCAGGAAACACTGTATACTTTGATGTTGAGACCAAGACAATAGAGGCAAACAAGCCTTATCTGATCAGGGTCTCGGATGTGAAGGACAGCTATACAGTAAATGTCTCTGACGTTTATCCCGTCACTTCAGATATGACAGACGAGAAACAGAATGTAGCCTTTGTCGCTGCTTATTCTGCCACAGAATTGCAGGACAACGAACACAACATAGAGGGCAATGCCATAAATGAGGCCGGAGGAACCACGGCTGGAGCATTCACGGGATATCTGCGCATATCGGCAGATGAGACATCCTACAACCTGTGTCCGGGATATGCCAAGACTGTGTCGCAGACAAACTTCGCAACATTCAGCGCCACATATCCTGTTAATGTACCTGAGGGAGTGACGGTTTACTCGTCAAGACTCGACGGCGACAAGGTGGTGATTGAAGCTGTTGCCACAAAGATAATACCGGCAAACACCGGAGTGATTATCGGTGGTTCGGGCGAAAAAGGTTTTTCTGTGGCTACAGAGGAAGGCAGCCCCATATCCACAGTACTGACAGCCGCTCCCAACGGAATAAAGTCGGACGGAACCATCTAC
The DNA here is from genome assembly GCA_017623335.1 of Prevotella sp. The sequence goes on along the minus strand of JAGAPI010000117.1, from coordinate 9,385 downwards.
GGACTGCTGAAAGATGAGAATATGTTTGCAAGAGTGAAACAGGGAACATCGCTCGCCGCACATACCGCTTATCTGAAGCTCACACAGAACAGAGCTCCGAAACTCAGCGTAGTACTTGGAGACGGCAATACAACATCTATTGGCGGCATAGACAGCACTACAGGCCCTGAGAACAAGGCGATATACAATCTCAACGGTCAGCGTATGTCAACCGTACAGAAGGGAGTGAATATTATCGGCGGTAAAAAAGTAATAATCAAATAAAAAAGCAGAATTTATGAAAAAGGTATATATTAAACCGGAGATCACGGTGATAGAGATGCAGATGGACTGTTCCATTCTTGCTGGCTCACTGGGTAATGGTAGCTCATTGGGGGTGAGCGATGCCCCACAAGACGGAAGCCGTTTTAACGCCAACAGGCGTAAATCAGTATGGGATGACGAGGATGATGAATTGTTTTAATATCTGTCTGTAGTTATAACAACAATAATTTATAGATGATGGTGTGTCATAAGTTGTGACACACCATCTTTTTCTTTTACACATTGTATATATATTAGTTGGAGTGTTAATTTACCACCGTTTTATAGAATCCACCTATAGGTCTATTTCAAAATGCTGATAGTCTTTGAGTGATTTCCAGTTGCCGCCCCATTTGAACCCAGCCTTGATGAACAGTTTATATGCAAGGTCATTGTGGGTTATTTTATATGGAATGTCAGTTCGGGTGTTACGGTTAAACGCATATTTTCTGCTTATGGCAGGCTCTATTTTCCATGTGCCGTCAGCTTTCCGCCTCACGTATGGGTTGTAAAGAGGATTAATGTCTATAGCAAGTCCCATGCCGTGCTTTGAGATTTTGGTGGTGGAGCCAGTTATGTAACGGAAATTAAACGATGAGGAGTTGTTGGCTTGCATCGCAGTCTTATCGTTGGCATCATAGTTGTCTATAAGCACCATCCGCTCTATTCTGTAGCCAGCCTGGTAAAGCTGGCAGAATATTGTCAGCACCTTGTCGGCAATGGCAGCGTTTACCACCATCTCGCCACGCTGTGGCTTTCCCTCTGCATTGCGGTGCAGCATTCTCAGGTAGCGCAAGTCACTTCTTTTGAGTGGGCAGTTTTGTTTCCATGACTTCTTCCACATTCTGGCAAATATGTCATCGCCTATCTTTTCTGTCTGAAACCATGCGTCCAGTCCAATACGGTTCACTTCCGACTCGTCAACCACAGTCCCTGCAATCCATTGGTGGAAAAGCCTGTCGGTATCCCCGTTGTTCTCATATCCTAAACTTGTGGCCGGCCGTACTGCCATAAGAATCATTACTGTCATTAAAATCAGTTTCTTCATGAGGTTTATCGTTTTGCACTTTAGAAATTTGGTTGCAAATTTATATAAAAATTCCGAATTATAAGCCAGTCGGGATAAAAATGTTATCTCAAGCCTAAAAAAGTCTGAAATCAAGGCACACGTACTTAACAAAAACTATAGCCTCTTCTGTGATTTAACAAAAAGAGCCTATAACGTTTTTTCACAACAAAGTTTTGGTAATATTGTGAAAAAATTGTATTTTTGCACAATATTTCTACTACAACATGATAAAAGTAATAGTAAAAGACAACGATTTGCGTGCTGCCGCAGCACAGGGTATGGACGAATTTGTGGGCATATTTGTAACAGCCATCAACAATGCCATTGGCGAACAGCTGACGGCGGAGAATATGGCGCAGCTAAATACCGAACAGATAACACTGCTGGCGTATATCGCCCTGCGCAACGAGATGATGGACGGCGGAATGGTGCAGCTTATTCACAATGGCTATGGACCGTTTATCTTCCAAAATCCTTTTGCAAGGGTGGTGAAGATGTGGGGACTGCGTGACCTGTCGAAGTTGATGTATGAGGCTGGCAGGCTCTACAAACAGCATCACGAGGCGATAGAGCGCGAATGCAGCGATGAGGAGTTTATGGCGCTGTTTGAGCGATTCCCGTGCTTCGACGACATCGATGATTCGTTTGTTGAGCATGAGGAGCAGTTTACGGCGCAAATTGCCGAATATATTGACAACAATATCGAGAAGTTTGCCGAGATAGAACAGTAGGCAGAGACAGGCAAACGGCTAAGAAAATTATTCATTGACTATGAACAAGGAACAGGAACTGATAAGGAAAAAGAGCCCGGTGAACATACGCAACAAGAAGGCGTCGTTTGAGTATTTCTTCATCGACATTCTCACTGCGGGTATAGTGCTCACCGGCACCGAGATAAAATCAATACGCAACGGCAAGGCAAGCCTTGTGGACACCTTCTGCTATATTAACAACGGTGAGATATGGGTGAAGGGAATGAACATCAGCCCATATTTCTATGGCTCGTACAACAATCATGAGATGAAGCGCGACCGCAAGCTGCTGCTCAACCGCAAAGAGATACAAAAGTTGCAAAGTGCCACCAAGCAGACGGGATATACCATTGTGCCACTGCTGGTGTTCATCGACGACCACGGCAGGGCAAAAATGGACATTGCCCTGTGCAAGGGTAAGAAGGAGTATGACAAGCGGCAGACGCTGAAAGAGAAGGAGGACCGCCGCGAAATGGACAGGGCGATGAAGTTTTGAGTTTTGAATTACGAGTTACAAATTACAATTTGTCGCTTCGCGATGTAGAATTATAAAATTAAGAATTATTTTGCGCGGCGGGAACCTTTCGTAACTCACAACTCGTAATTTAATAACTCTCCATCGCAGCAAAGCGAGAACAATTTGTAATTCAAAATTCGTAATTCGTAATTAATATGATAAAGACTGTGATATTCGACCTTGGCGGTGTAATTATGACACTCAGCCCCGAAGTGGCGGTGGGCAGATTTCAGGCATTGGGACTGAAAGATGCCGCCACACACATGGATGCATACACTCAGAAAGGAATCTTCGGAGCACTCGAAGAAGGAAAAATCAGTGCGGAGACCTTTCGCACTGAGCTTGGAGCGCTGTGCGGCAGAGAACTCTCATGGCAGGAATGCCAACATGCCTGGCTGGGCTATGTCAGGGAAGTGCCGCGCCGCAATCTTGACACGCTTATGAAACTGAAAGAAAAGGGCTACAGGGTGGTGCTGCTGTCAAACACCAATCCTTACATGATGCGCTGGGTGGAGAGCGGCGACTTCAGCGGCGACGGCAACCCACTCAACCACTATCTGCACAAGCTCTACAAGAGCTATGAGCTGGGCTGCATGAAGCCCAACCCACTGTTTTTTGAAAAGGTGCTTGCCGAAGAACAGCTCAATCCCGGCGAGGCGCTCTTCCTCGATGACGGTCCGCGAAACGTTGAGGCGGCACAGGCTCTCGGCATACGCTCAATCCTCACCGCCAACGGCGAGGACTGGCGTGACAGACTATGGAAAGAACTAAACTGAAAATATCACCCCAAACACTACAATCATGAAAAAACTACTGTCACTGCCGCCAAACCTTGTCGGCTCATTTCATAAAGTCACCGGTCTTGACAAAGACGAGTATTTCTGCACCAACGACCCCGTGGACCACAAGCTCGGAAGCGGAGGCGGCACCACGTGGCTACTGGAGGAATGCCACAGGGCATGGGGCGAGGATATGAGTTTCGACGAGTGGCTTGCCAGCGACCGCCGCATACTGCTGCACGCCGGAGGACAGAGCCGCCGCCTGCCAAGCTACGCTCCGAGCGGCAAGATTCTCACGCCCATTCCCGTGTTCCGCTGGGAGCGCGGTCAGAGACTGTCACAGGATTTGCTGAGCCTTCAGGTGCCTCTCTACGAACGGCTGATGAAGCTCGCCCCCGACAACATCCACACCATGATAGTGAGCGGCGATGTGTACATTCGCGCTGCAGAGCAACTGCCGCAAGTGCCCGAAGCCGACGTGGTGTGCTACGGACTGTGGCTCGACGCATCGATAGCCACCGACCACGGTGTGTTCGTGAGCGACCGCTCAACGCCAAACACGCTGAAGCAGATGCTGCAAAAGCCGTCGCTGACCACGCTCAACGAACTGCTGCACACAAGTTTCTACCTCACCGACATAGGAATATGGCTGCTGAGCGACCGCGCCGTGAAGCTGCTCATGGACCGCAGCAAAAGCGGCGGCGAGATAAAGGAGTACGACATGTACTCGGAGTTTGGATGCACGCTGGGCACCAACCCCACAATCATGGACGAGGAACTGAGCCGGCTCACCGTGGCAATACTGCCGCTGCCTGGAGGCGAGTTCTACCACTACGGCACAAGCGGCGAGATGATTTCATCTACGCTTGCCATACAGAACATCGTGAACGACCAGCGCGAGATTATTCACCGCGGACGCAAGCCCCACCCCTCGATATTCATACAAAACGCTGTTTCGGACATAAAGATAACGGAGCAGAACACAAATCTCTGGATTGAAAACTCACACATAGCCGCGGGCTGGACGCTTGCCCACGACAACATCATTACGGGAGTGCCGCGCAACGACTGGCAGATAAAGCTGCAGCCGGGACAGTGCGTAGACATTGTGCCGATAGGCGACAGCCAGTGGGTGGTGCGCCCCTACAGAATGGACGACAAGTTTGCCGGACCGCTCCAACAAACACCGATGTTCCCTGTGGTGGACAACATTGCCGACATGGGCAGGGTGCTCAGGATGATGCTGAGCGAGGAGGTGGACCTGACGGGCTACGAGCTGAAGAGTGCCGAGCAGATTTCAAACGAAGCAAACCTCTTAAGGCTGTTTGAGCAGCGCAACGCCTTCCGCAAGGACAACTGGACGGCGCTTGCCGACAACCATCAACACAGCGTGTTCTACCAGCTCGACCTCGACGATGCCGCCCGGCAGTTTGCTGCCAACGGCATAGCGGAGCCAAAGCCCATAGGCACTGACGTTCCACTGATGACGCAGATACACGATGCCATGTTCCGCTCACAGCTGGCAAGACTCAACTCGCAGCCATTCCAAGAGCATGCCGACAAGGCGTTTGCCCTGCTTGGCAAGGGAATAACCGACACGGTGCTGGCAGAAAACCAGCAGCCACAGATGTCAGTGTACAAGGACCAGATAGTGTGGAGCCGCTCGCCGGTGCGCATCGACATTGCTGGAGGATGGACCGACACCCCACCCTATTGTCTGATGGAGGGCGGCAACGTGGTGAACATCGCCATAGAGCTGAACGGACAGCCGCCGCTGCAAACCTACATAAAACCGTGTAAGGAGCCGCATATAGTGCTGCGGAGCATCGACCTTGGAGCAGCCGAGACCATCACCACCTACGAACAGCTTGCCGACTTCAAGCATGTGGGCAGCCCGTTCTCCATACCCAAGGCGGCGCTGGTGCTGGCGGGATTTCAGCCGGGATTCTCGGCACAGACGTTCCCGTCGCTCGAAGCCCAGCTGCAAGACTTTGGCTGCGGAATGGAGGTGACACTGCTTTCGGCAATACCGGCAGGCAGCGGACTGGGCACCAGCAGCATCTTGGCAGCCACGGTGCTGGGAGCCGTCAACGACTTCTGCGCCCTGGCATGGGACAAGGCGGAGATTTGCAAGCGCACGCTGGCACTGGAGCAGATGCTCACCACGGGCGGAGGCTGGCAGGACCAGTATGGCGGAGTGTTCGGCGGAGTGAAACTATTGCAGACGGGGCGCGGATTTGAGCAGAGCCCGCAGGTGCGCTGGCTTCCCGACAATGTGTTCACACAGCCCGAATATGCCAGCTGCCACCTTTTATATTATACAGGCATCACGCGCACAGCCAAGAGCATACTGGGTGAAATAGTGCGCCGAATGTTCCTGAACAGCAACGCACAGCAGCAGATGCTCCGCGAGATGAAAGCCCACACGCTCGACATGTACGAGGCGCTGCAGCGCAACGACTTCCAGAAGGTGGGAACGCTCATTCGCCGCACATGGCAGCAGAATCAGGCGATAGACTGCGGCACCAACCCCGAGCCTGTGCAGGCTATAACCAGTCTCATCGACGACCTTTGCCTGGGCTACAAGCTGCCTGGCGCAGGCGGAGGCGGCTATCTCTACATGGTGGCAAAGGACCCCGAGGCGGCAGCACGCATAAAGCAGATAATAAACTCCAACCGCAACAATCCCAACGCGCGCTTCGTTGACATGACACTGAGCAAAAAGGGATTGCAAGTGAGCAGGAGCTGATATTGCTACAATAATATTTCGACACATTTTTGTAATATCCGCGTCACAACACTGAAATATTCCTATATTACCTTTGCAGCCGATAACTTGACTATACAAAGTGTAATATAGGAATATGAAAAATATCTGTTTGATGGCGGCACTCCTGATGGTACAGGCAGCAACAGCGAATGCTCAGGAAAAAGACGAAAAGAGTTTTGCCAACACTCCAAAGATTGGTGGTACAATCCGTTCTAAATACGAGTATCAGACCGAAGAGGGAGAGGGACGGTTTGAGGTGCGCACGGCACGCGTCAATGTCACGGGGCAAATCACTCCTCAGGTGAGCTACAAGGCGGAGATTGACCTCTGCGACGAGGGAAAAATAAAGATGCTCGACGCCTACACCCGCATCAAACCGTGGAGCACCCTCCAGCTGACCATCGGTCAGGAGCGTGTGCCCTTTACCATCGATGCCCACCGCTCTCCCCATCAGCAGTACTTCGCCAACCGCTCGTTCATAGCCAAGCAGGTGGGCAATGTGCGTGATGTCGGTGCTGAGATTGGCTACACATGGAATGTTGGATTCCCCATCATCGTAAATGCGGGCATCTTCAACGGTTCAGGACTCACCGACCAGAAGGACTACTGGACTAAGGGCGTGAATTATTCGGCTAAAGCCCAATTCATATTTCCTAATGTAAACCTCGTGCTGAGCACACAGAAAATCAAGCCGTCTGATGTGACGGTTACGATGTACGATGGAGGCATAACTTTTCACAAGGGCGGTTTCATCGCCGAGGCAGAGTATCTCTACAAGCACTACAGCCGGAATGCCTTCCGCGACGTGCATGCCTTCGACGGCTTCGTGTGCTATGACATCCCAGTCCGCAATCCAAAGAGCATCATAAAGAAGGTGTCACCCCTGGCGCGCTATGACTTCATGAGCGACCACAGCGACGGCATCCGTTACGGAGGCAGCGACACCGAGCCAGGAGCACTGAAAATAAATGACTACAAGCGTCATCGCGCCACATGCGGTGTAACCCTTAGTCTTGCCAAGCCTTTCATCTCTGACATCCGCATCAACTTCGAGAAATATTTCTACGGCAATGGCGCCATAGCCAAGACATCAGAGAAAGACAAGATTGTAGTGGAGTTTATGACACACTTCTAAAAAGTGCAGAACACATGTGGAGGAGATGTGCCTGAATGGATGCTACGGCTGCACGGACCAGGAAACAGCAAACAGATGGCGCCCCGCCTCAAACCTGTACTCAACGGTCCAACCGTGGAAGTCGCATACAGCCTTCACTATGGCAAGCCCCAGTCCGTTGCCTTTCTGCCGCGCATCGCCCGTGCGGAAACGGTGAAACAGCGTTGCTGTATCCAGCGGCGTGCCGCCGGAAGCGGCATTGCTCACCGTAATGCCGCTGTCGCCCACCGTAATCCTCACCTCGCCGCTAGGTGTAGAATGTCTTATGGCGTTGACAATAAGGTTCTTCAACATACATTCCAGCAGAACAAGATTGGCGCGCAGCCTACTATTGCGGTGGGTACGGCAATCCTGCATGCACAGCGCTCTGCCGTCCAGCAGCGTGTCGTAAAGCGGCAGCGAGTCTGAGAGCATGGCGACGACATCCACCGTCTCCATGACAGTGTATTGCGCATTGTCTATTTTTGCGAGCAACAGCAGGTTGCGGTTAAGATGTCCCATGCGCATGGTCAGTCCGTAGAGGTCGGCAACAAGCCGCGCCTGACTTTCCGTCAGCTCTTCCTGCATAAGCAGGTCGAGCTTGCCCCGTATCACGGCAATCGGCGTCTGCAACTCGTGCGAGGCATTCTCGGTAAATTCCTTCTGTATGCGGTATGTCTCCCTGTCCTTCCTCATGAGCTGCTCCAGAGAGTGGTTAAGGCGCGCAAACTCGTGTATGCGTGTAGCAGCAAACTCAGGAATATCGCCTTGTGCCAGGTTAAACCGCTCAGCCTTCTGCAGCGTGTCGTCGAATGGCAGCCACAGTTTTCTGGCGGCGAGCCTCAGGGTTATGAACATCGCCAGGCTGACGGCAAGAAATATCAGCACAAACTGGAGCATCATGCCTGCCACAATGTCCTGTTCGAGGTCGAGCGGCGGAATGCTTTGCCCCCGCTCCACGGCTTCTATAATGTCTATCATGTCCTCGGCATAGAAATGTCTGGTGAGCAGATAGAACAGCGGAGCCGTGAGCACAAAGCACACGGCGATGCAGCCGGCAAACTGCCTCAGGGTTTCCGACAGCAGGCTCCTTCTCGCGGTCATTCCTCTATTCCTCATTTTCCAATATCCATTTATATCCTGTTCCGTAATAAGTCTTGATGCAGCCTGTGACGCCGGCGTCGGCCAGCTTTGCCTTCAGGTTCTTTATGTGGGCATACACAAAGTTGAAGTCGTCCAGCATGTCAGCCATGTCGCCGCTCAGATGCTCCGCCACCGCGCTCTTGGAAACCACGCGGCGGCGGTTTTCAATCAGAAACAGCAGCAGCTCATATTCCGACTTGGTGAGATCGAGCGCCGTGCCGCCCGCCGTTGCCCTTTTGCCCAGCAGGTCTATCGTCACGGCTCCGCTCTGCAGCGTGTTGGTGGCAGTGAAGTTCTTGCGGCGCAGCAGGGCAAAGATGCGCATGCTAAGCTCCGGCAGGTGGAAAGGCTTGGCGATATAGTCGTCGGCACCTGTTTTCAGCCCGGCCACCTTGTCGTCAAGCGAATCCTTTGCCGAAACGATTATCACTCCCGTCTGCGGCGCGCGCTGCCTGATGCGGCGCAGAATGTCGAGCCCGCTGCCGCCGGGCAGCATAAGGTCAAGCAGAATACAGTCATATTCATACACTCCCACCCTCATCATTGCCTCGCTGAAGGTGAAAGCCTGCTCGCAGAGATAGTCCTCCCTGCCGAGATAACTCACGATGCTGTCCGACAGCTGACGCTCGTCTTCTATAATCAGCAGTTTCATGTTTTTAAACTTTTATCCTATCTTATTATATATAAAGATGGTGCAAAGTTACAATATAATTCTGTAGAAAAAGTGAATATGTTTCCGTTTATTTTTCCGTATCTCCGTTTGTCGCCGTTTGCATCATACGCTTTTCTTTGCTATAACTTACTTTACATTAATGATTATTCTCCGATATGAACACAGAGCACTCCTGTTTTTGTCCGTTACTTTTAGTATTACATGAATGTTTTTGCCTTTTGCATCG
>JAGAPI010000018.1 GCA_017623335.1 Prevotella sp. | reverse complement strand
GAGGTGGTGTGCGATGAGATTGAAAGCTATAACGACTCACCCGCAGAGCTTATCTACGATGAGTTCGAGAATATGGTGTTTGCAGGACATCCCTTAGGACACAGCATCCTCGGCACTGCCGGGCAGTTACGCACTTATACCCATGAGAATGTGGCGGAATTTGCACGGCGGATGTACACACCCAACCGCATGGTGTTTTTTGCCTATGGAGACATTGAGTTTGCTAAACTGCTTCGCCTGTTAGAAAAGTGTTCAGTGTTGAGTGTTCTGTGTTCAGTCGCTGCGCCATCATTAACTGCTAATCCATCACTCAACACTGAACACGACTCAAGCACTGAACACTCAACACTAAACACTGAACACTACGTAGTCAAGTCCATTGACAGTCACCAGGCTCATGTGATGATTGGCAGCCGCTCATACAGTCTGCACGATGAGCGCCGTCTGGCTCTGTGTCTGCTCAACAACATTCTCGGAGGTCCCGGCATGAACAGCCGTCTGAACCTTGCCCTGCGTGAACGCTGCGGACTGGTTTACACCGTGGAGAGTTCGGCAGTGAGCTACACCGACACTGGAGTATGGAGCATATATTTCGGCTGCGACCCTAAAGATGTGAAACGCTGCATGAGGATTGTGCGACGCGAACTTGACAAGATGATGCTCCGGCCACTCAGCAATACACAGCTCGCCAACGCCAAACGGCAGATAAAAGGACAGATGGCTATTGCCTGCGACAACCGCGAAAGCTTCGCCCTCGACTTCGGCAAGAACTTCCTGCACTTCGGCTGCGGAAAAGACCAGGCGGAACTAAACCGCAAAATAGATGCGCTCACTGCCGAACAACTGCAAGCCATAGCCTGTGACCTGTTCAGCAGTGACAAGCTCTATACATTAATATATAAGTAAAAATCAGCTTGCGGCATTATTCCTGACCGTGAGCGACAGCAGGCAACTACCAACACCGTTGCCCACCACCATAGTAGCCACGCGGAGACAGAGGTCGACAGAAATAGGCGTATGCGCCATTGCAAAATAACCTACGTTTGCCACACAGTGTTCAAACCCGCAGAGGATAAAGAACATGATGGGCATGATGACAATAAGCGGATGGCTGTTTTTCTTGTAGTTGTCCACCGCAAGATACATCATGGCACCGCAGCCTATCGACAGGAGGAAGATGGAGAAATAGTTGTCGGCAAGCTTGGTATCGACAATAGAATAAACCTTTGAAATGTCAAGACGAGTGAGCGATGCCAGCCAGCAGGTGACGCCGATGCCCACGGCATTGATGAGGAACATGGGTATCAGCATGGGCGCTGTCTTACGTGAGATATATCCCACTTTTCCCGTGTACAGGTTATGCTGCTGAAGTATAACCGACAGCAGTCCGAGCGAGAAAAGGAAAGCTCCGATAAACTTGTTATCACAAACCACATTAACCAAACAGCCGAGTCCAATCATGAATCCGGCTAAAAGTGCTTTTACAATAAATTGCCTGTCCATTTATATAAGTTGTTTTGCTATTTTTCTTCAGTATATCTTTCAGCAACGACGTCTGCCCTCTCCAAAACCTTCTCTACACGCTCCACAATACTCTCAGGAGTGATGTTGTTCATGCAGGCATAGTCGCCACGGTAACACGGCTTCTGTCCAAACACACTGCACGGACGGCATGGCAAGTCAAGCTGCACGGCATTGTCGGAAGTCTGCCCGTAGCCCATAAATCCTGCATAAGGATGGGTCGCTCCCCACACGCTCACCACAGGCACATCCACCAGCGATGCTAAGTGCATATTGGCACTGTCCATGCTCACCATAACGTCGAGGAACGACATCGTAACAAGTTCCTCACGCATCGACTCCGCATACCGATAGACAGCCTCGCACTGCCGATACATTTCGCACCAGCGTGTGAAATATTTTGTCTCGTCAGCTCCCCTGCCAAAAAGGAACAGACGACACTGCGGATACTGTTTTATCAGCGACTCAATCACCTGTGCCATGAGCCGCGGAGGATATATCTTACCCTGATGAGCAGCAAACGGAGCAATACCTATCCACTGCTCGCCGTCACGCTTAGGAGCAACCGAAGCAGGCAATTCACTTATGCTGCCTCCTTCAGGAAAAATGCTCTTAAAGCATAGCGTCACAGGATAGCCCAGCCTTGCAAACACATCGGCATAATTCTTGAACGATGTGGGCTGCTGCTCCATCCGTTTGTTGCCTGTACT
>JAGAPI010000116.1 GCA_017623335.1 Prevotella sp. | reverse complement strand
GGTGACGGAACAAAGGAGTCGCCTTATAATGTGGCAAAGGCGCAAGCTATAATCGCCGCAGGCAGCTACAAAGAAGGTGAGAAGGTTTATGTCAGCGGTATCATATCTGAAATAAAGAGTGTTGACACAGGACAGTTTGGAAATGCAGAATACCGCATATCTGACGACGGTACAACAGCTAACCAGCTCATTGTGTACCGTGGCTATGGTCTTGGCGGCAAGAAGTTCACATCGACTGATGAGATTAAGGTTGGCGACAAGGTTGTGGTGCTTGGAGAGCTGACAAACTACATGGGCAATACTCCTGAGATAGCAACAGGAAGCACCATATACTCGCTCAACGGAAATACTGAGGGCGGAGGCACCGAGGAGCCTGGAGGCGGAGATGAGCCAAGCGGTGACAAGGCTACCATCAGCAAGAGCGGAACAACCATAACAATGACTAATCCCAATGCCACCGCATCGGAGACTACAATCACTTGTGACTTCAGCACACAAGGTTGGGAGAATGCAAGCGACCCGACCAAGGTGACACTTGAGGACGGAACAACCATCGAGTTTGCACAGGAAGGCGGCAACAACGCACCTAAGTTCTACTCGGCTACAAAAGGTGTGCGCATGTACGCTCTTAACTCAATGACCGTGACCGGCAGCAAGGCTATCGCAAGCATCGTGGCAACCTGCGACAGCTACAGCGGCACCGACTACATTGGCAACGATATGCTGTACACTGCCATCAGCGGCAACACATGGAAAATGGTTAACGACCATACAGGAAATTCAGGTGGCGTTCAGGTACGTGTAAAGACTCTGACCATCACATACGCAAAATAATTTATGAAAAACAACATTCATACATTCAAATATTTCGTAATACTCGCCACTATGCTGGCGAGTATTACCTTTGTGTCTTGTGGCAGCGACGATGACGACAGCACCGACCCGAAGAAGGTAAACACCAATCGCAACCTGCAGCTAAACGCTCAGGGATGGGAAGTGCCACGCCTGCAGGCTGACGCTGTGTTTATCAACCATACTCTCAGCGACGGCACACGCAACTACTGCATGGAATATGTCAACAGCAAGTATCACACCCGCTGGGTGGCATACCGCTACGACCCCAAGAACGCACAGCAACTCTGGAACAAGCGCACCGATGCCTGGGCACCCGACCCGATGCTCGACAAGACTCCACAATACCAGATTGACATTCAGTCGTTCAAGGGCTACAACCGTGGGCATCTTGTGGGCAGCGCAGAACGGTATTACAGCAAGGAAGCCAACGAACAGACTTTCTATATGACCAACATGAGCCCGATGATAGGCGCTTTCAACCAAACATATTGGAGCTGTGTGGAAGACCCTTGCCGCGACAATTGGGGACGCAAATGCACATCAACAGGCGACACCATCTATGTGGTGAAAGGCGGCACCATCGACCAGACTATCGGCACCTGCCAATTGAAGAACACTCTTGGCAACACAGTGCAGATGGTGATACCAAAATATTATTTCATGGCATGCGTGAAACGCACCAAAAGCAACACAGTGACAGGTATCGCTTTCTGGATGGAGCACAAGGACTTTGGCAACAAGGACAAGAATTTCCTGAACACTCTGGCAAGACAATCGGCAATAACAATCGACGAGCTGGAACGCAGAACGGGAATTGACTTCTTCTGCAACATGCCCGACGAGCTGGAAAACAAAGTGGAGGCTACATACAACGAGGCTAATTGGGCAGGACTGTAAAGTAGCAAAAGCAGTTAAAGGGAGTTAGAAGGAGGCTATCCGAGAACGTCTGCCGCACTTTCTTTTAGGCACGGATTACACGGATTTTCACGGTTTTTTTATTTATCTTATCAGTGAAATCCGTGTAATCCGTGCCTAAATCGTGACACAGTGTAAGCAGGGGCTGGCTTTTCAGACAGCCCCCAATTAATCACTTATTGAGGTCGAAACGCACTCCAACCTTGAGTCTGAAATTAAGCGGTTTGTCGCTATACGATGTCTGAAGCGACGAGCCGTTATCAATATAATAAACCATGCCTGGCTCAGCATAAATGCCAAAATTTCCAAGGATATTATACTGCACTCCGGCTGTCAATCCCACTGACCACTGCATTGGAATATCTTTTATGTCATCGCTCTTCTTGTCAATGACTCCACCTTCCACTACACACTGTGTATCCATCTTTCCTCTGACACCAAACTCTGCTGTCACGCCTCCGCTGGTATACACAGACAGGCGCTTGCCTTTTATCCACTGATATCCCGCCAACAATGGCACTCCTACATATTGTATTTTTTGGTTGCTGTAGATGTACGACTGCTCCGTCCCCGATTCGGTCTCACTTTCAAGCATGCTGTACGTCACTCCCGTTTCCACAGCCCAGCGACTATTTAGAAAATAACGTGCTCCCAAACCTATGCTTACAGGCTGATGATGGTCTACCTTTGTCACAGGATTTGCATAACGGTTGCTGTATGCCACGGTGTAGGTTGGATTAACAAAGTTTGCCACACTGCCATGAGGTCTTACCGACATTGGGCTGGAACTGGCAAAAACACCATAGCCGTCCGTTGCCGATGATGACGATACAATGTTGGATGCATACATCGACAGCGACACTCCCCTGCCCTTGTGGGTGACAACAGACTTCTGACCGCTGTAGTCGGCAAGCAGGCGATTGGTGCCGGTTGTACTACCTACGTTATTTCTTTTGGTCGAATTATCAGAAATTCCATTTTTCTCAGATACAGAAACTTCTTCCTTCACAGGTTTAAAGACTTCTTCTTTTACAGGTTCTGATACTCCTTCCTTTACTGGAGAAGATACTTCCTCCTTTACAGATTCTGTCACTTCTTTTCTTACGGCTACGGCAGGCACCCTTACATCACTTTCACCAGCGTATGCCACCGCAGGCTCACCGGCGTTACCAACCTCAGTGGCAGCAGGCAATTGCAGGACAGCCTTCTCTGCTGCGGCATGCATCATTGCATCCTGTTCCTCTTCCGACGGCGCCACCATAACAAACAGTGCCGTCATTACAGCGGCTGCGGCAGCCACCGAGGCTATTCTCATCCACGGTATAACGCGGCGCTGCGGCTGGCTGTCGAGCACACTCTCAATGTCATCCCACAGTCCCTGCGGCACGTCAGCACACTCATATCGCGACATACGGTCGCGCAAATCATCGGTCCAATTCTTCTTTTTCCTCATACTTCATTCCTCCTCTTTTTTATCATTTTAGCCAATGTCTTTTTGGCGTGAAACAGCTGCGATGCCGAAGTGTATTCTGATATTCCCAGCATCTTGGCTATCTCCTTGTGGCTATATTCTTCAATCACGTAAAGGTTCAGCACTGTGCGGTAGCCCTCTGGCAACTGCCTTATCATCTCATAGAGCAGTTCGGTCTCCACTTCCTGTGTCTCCGGGTCGTCGCCTTCATCCTCTACGTCGGCAATATTGTCGGTTGTCTCCGTCATCATGTTCTTGCGGTTCCGCCGGAGATGGTTCAACGCCTCATTTGCAACAATCCTCGCCATCCATGAGTTGAGCGAGTTTTCATTTTGCGGCACAAAGTCGCGCAGTGCATTGAATATTTTTATATAACTGTCCTGCAGAATGTCCTTCACATCCTCCTCGTTCTGCACATAACGGCGGCATACGGCAGTAAGTCGGGCTACCGACTCGCCATACAATTGCTGCATGGCGCGCCGGTTGCCTTTTTTCAGTTCCGTTATCATTAGTGCCGTCTGGTTCTTTGCCATTATATGTGCTTTTTTCGTTGCTGGTGTCAGAACACGTTATAGTTTATTACCCATGCATTGTACACATAGACAAGTTTGGTGTTGTCCGGCATACTGTTGTAGGTTTCCACCGCTTCTCCGTCAACTGATATTGCTGACAGCCGCATAATGAAATGATACTTCCAGTGTATCATTTCCTCGTATGTCATCTTGCCGTCATCAACAGTAAACTCAGCCGTGACCGTTCTTTGCCTGCCTTCCATATTCACCGCAAAATTCAATGCCTCCGGTATCAGCTCCATCTTTAAATAATCGGTACGAAAATTAAATGTTGCCGGCAAATTCTCACGGGTGTACTCCATACTCACAGATGCGGAAGCATCAGCAACGGCTCCCGGCAAATAAGTCAGTATCTCCTGACACGGGAAATCGCCTATATTCATAGTGCTGGCAGTGATATAGGTGCTTATACCCGAATGACGCACTGTATTGTGCTTGTCTGCAGCCACAGTGCTTATAACGTCTATGTCGCCCATAAGCATTGCCGACTTATAGGCTTTACCTATAAGTCCGTCGTTCATCATTGCTGCATCACCATACTGCAGGTTGCTGGCGTCATCCTCATTATTGATTGTACATGCCACCACAGAGCACCCCAGCAATACAGCGGCAAACATAAGACTTCTTCTTAATAAAAGTTCTCTTATATATGTCATCTCGTTATTTTTCTTTTTTATATGTTATAACACACCATTATTATAAATATTGTACACGAAATCCAATTTTTTACAAAAAAAACACATAATTATTAAATATCGCCGCCAATGAAAATCCATTTGCGGCGATATAGAATATTGAAATTAAGTTGTTGAATTACTTTTTATCTGTATCCGTCCCTTAAATATTGGGAATCCACTTATCGTCAATTCCGAATACATTTTCAATTGTAATCTTCGCAGCCTCTTTCTTT
>JAGAPI010000115.1 GCA_017623335.1 Prevotella sp. | reverse complement strand
TATCACGTTTATCTTACTGTACTGTGTCATCCTTTCTTGCTCTTTTTTGATTTCTCACTTGTGGTGTTTGCCAGGCTGCGCACACAACGGAATCCAATGTATGCCCGCGGCTGGTTTTGGTATTCGTATGTACGCCATGCCGAACGTATGTAGCTTTCCGGGTCTTTCCACGAGCCTCCGCGCACGCTCTTTTTCTTCATGCGGTAGGGGTCCTCAATGGCGGCATTGTACTTTAATTGTGGGTTGATGTCGTTCATAGCCTCCACTCCAGCCTCAGTGTAGATGGTACTTGTCCATTCTGCCACGTTGCCTGCCATGTCGTAGAGCCCGTTGCTGTTTGATGCGTATATTCCCACCTTGCTTGTTATCAGGTTGCCGTCTTTGGTATAGTTGCCGTTGTCGGGCTTGAAGTTGGCAAAGAAGCAACCCTTGCCGCTTGCCACATCGCTGTTGTCCCATGGAAATTCGTTCTGGTCCTTGCCTCTTGCGGCGTACTCCCATTCAGCCTCGGTGGGCAGGCGGTAGCGCTGCACGTAGCGGGCTGCTGAGCCAAGTCCCTTCAGCAGATATTCTGTGCGCCATGCGCAGAAGGCGTTTGCCTGCTCCCACGACACACCCACCACGGGGTAGTCGTTGTAGGCTGCATTACTGAAATAGTTGCGCATATACACTTCGTTGTCGGCATTGGGGATGTCGTTCACCCAGCATGTTGTGTCGGGATATATATTTATAATATAGGTGTTGAGGAAATCCCACTCGCCGGTGTACTCGCGGTTGATGGTCTGCTGCACAATCTTTCCCTCATCGTCGATGTATGCAGTGTCTTTTGAAATCCAGATCTGCTCGTTGGGATTCTCCTTTATGTCAGTATTGAGCACACGCTCCGAGTGAGTAGGACGGTACTTGCGCTTTGCCGCCTCGGTGTAATCATATATCTCGTAGCGGTAGTTCATCTGTCTCCAGTCGAGCATTTTCTCGCCTGTCACCTGATTGGTGGTATATAGGCTTTCAAATGCACGCTGTTCGTCCTCGTTGGGCTTGCGCGGCAGTGGCTTTTTCCAGTTCAGGTGTGGGGTGACAGGGTCGCCGTTTTTGTCTTCTTCTATCTTGTAAGTCTCATCGCCGCCGTATGCCGGGTCGGCAAGGCGTTCGCGCAGAATGGAGTCGCGCACATAGTTTACAAACTGGCGGTATTGCGAGTTGGTAATCTCGGTCTCGTCCATCCAGAAACCCTCTACAGAGATGTCTCTCACCGGAGTTTCCTTTCCCCACAGACTGTCCTGTTTCTCTATTCCCATTCGCAGGTGCCCGCGCTTCACGAGTGTCATGCCGTAGGGCGTGGGCTCGGTGAAAGCCTTGCCGCTCACACCTGTCACCTCGCCTCCCGACGATGACGCCATGCGCCCGCCAAAACATGAAATCTGCGTGGTGATTACCACAACAGCCACCAGTGCGGTTGATATAGTTTTTGAAAAATTCATTCTTGTGGTTTTACGGTTCTATTTTTTATGTTTTAATGTTTCTGTCACATTTGTTTTGTTATAGCAGTCTCACGCTTTTGTGCAGGTTGCGTCCTTTCTTGCCTATGTTAATATCGGTCTGATAGCCCACAAATACCTCATGGCTGCCGTTGCCCATGCTTATAGCCGAGGTGTAGATTTCGTAGCTGTAGCCCAGCCGTATGCCGTGGAAGTTTCCTCCAACATACACTGTCACCGAGTTGGTGGGGCTGTAGCCCAGTCCGCCGTAAAGCATTTTCTTGTCGTGGGTGTAGCGCGCTATCGCCGTGATGTCGGCGCGCAGCTCGTTTCCGTTATACTGCACCAATGCTGAAGACTGTATAGATATAAACGGATTTTTCAGATTAATATTGTATCCTCCCGTGAAATAATATGTAGGGTCAATCTTAAAATTATTTCTTTCGCCCAGTTCCACCATGGGCGAGTTGAGATGCTGTGCAGACAGTCCGGCGTATGCCTTGCCGTGGACATAATAGATACCTGCGCCAAAGTCCATTGCCGAACCGTTAACTTCGGTCGACGGGAATGCAGGGTCGTCGGGAGTGTCGGTGTCAACCTTTGTTCCGTCGAACTTCTCGCTTAGCATGCCCACCTGTGCTCCTATGCTGAGCATACCGCCAAACAGCTTATGCTTGTAGGAGTATTGCAATGCCATCTTTGTGTGGTTGAACAGACCAATCTGATCGTTCTGAAACAGTGCACCCACGCCGTGATAGCTGTCTATTGCATAGAAGGGCATGTCGGCCGCCGCGTACATGGTACGGGGATTGTGCTCAAATCCCGTCAGGGTGTTGTTGTATGCGGCGGTGGCGTTGATTTTCTTCTCCTTGCCGGTGGCGGCAGGGTTAAACGATGTCTCCATTGCCCAATAGTGAGCATACGCTGCATCATACTGCGCACTCACTTCAGACAATGAAACCAAAAGTGTAGTTAATGTCAGTGCTAACCGCTTGTGCATGATAAGCCGTTAGTACTCGTCCTCGTTGAAAAGAAAATCTTCCTTTGAAGGATAGTCGGGCCAGATGTCCTCGATGCTGTCGTAGATATCACCCTCGTCCTCTATCTCCTGAAGATTCTCCAGCACTTCCAACGGGCAGCCCGAGCGGGTGGCGTAGTCTATAAGTTCTTCTTTGGTGGCAGGCCATGGAGCATCCTCCAGTTTTGATGCCAATTCAAGTGTCCAATACATAGTTGAAATATTTACGTTTTTAATTTTTGACCGCAAAAGTACACAATATTTTTCTATTTACAAGGGTTTTCCCATATTTTTTCGCTTATACCCTCGTTAAAATTAATCTTTTTTGCTAAAACAAACAGATAATCGCTCAGTCTGTTAACATATTGCAGTACTTCGGGACTTATTTGCGCCACTTCGCCGAGAGCCACAATGCACCGCTCGGCGCGCCGGCACACTGTGCGGCACACATGACACTGCGCTGCCGCCATGCAGCCCCCCGGCAGTATAAATCCGTGCCTTTCGGGCAGCAATGCCTGTATGTCGTCCACCTGATGCTCCAGAAATTCTGTCTCTTTCGGGTCTACGTGTGCAGAGGGATAGAGTGGGGTGGTGCTCTGGTCGGTGGCAAGGTTGGTGCATACGTTGAACAGGGTGCTCTGTATTCTTGTCACTGCCCTCTGGTCGTCGCCCTCGCCAATCATTGCGGCGAGCAGCCCCAAGTGGCTGTTCAGCTCGTCCACAGTGCCGTATGCCTCCAGCCTGCGGCTTGCCTTGCTCACTCTCTCGCCGCCCACGAGGTCGGTCATTCCCTTGTCGCC
>JAGAPI010000114.1 GCA_017623335.1 Prevotella sp. | reverse complement strand
TCAGAACAGTCTTGTTGGTCTGGCGGATAGTCTTTGTAAGCCCCACCATTGAGAAAATGATTTTCTTGTCGTCTGCCATTTGGTTTAGTGGTTGTTAAAAATTCGATTACTGTATTATAGTATATTTATACATTTGGCGGAGTTATATGTTACCGCCTATGTTTATGTCCTTTAAGATTGTATCTGTAGCTCCAGTCATGCTCTTGACAAAGGCACCTGCCTTGCGTCCCGCCTGCTGGCGGTTGTCGGCATTGTCGGCAAGCCTTGTCATTATCTCGTGGAACTCCTCGTATGTTTCAAAATCGAAACCGCCGCCAGAGCGCTTCAGTCCCTGAGCTTCCTGGAAGTTCTGATTGTTGGGGCCAAATATCACGGGAATGTCCCACACGGCAGCCTCAAGCACATTGTGTATTCCCACTCCGAAGCCGCCTCCCACGTATGCAATCTCGCCATAATGATAAATGCTGGAGAGCAGTCCGAAACAGTCGATGATGATACAGTCTGCCTGCGCAGCCTCCTCTGGAGTGGTCTGTGTGTAACGCACCGTCTTGCGCGACACTTTCTGCATAATCTGCTTCAAATGTTCCTCGCCTATTACATGAGGGGCGATTATCAGCTTCCACTCAGGATGATTGTTGAAGTAACGTATGAAAATATCCTCATCGGGCTGCCAGCTACTGCCTGCCACAAACGCATTTCCTCCCCCCTTGAACGCCTCGATTATAGGCAGCTGTTTCTGCTGCGTCTTTATCTCAAGCACGCGGTCGAAGCGGGTGTCGCCCACCACCGTAACATTGTCGATGCCGCACTTATGGAGCAACTCCCGGCTTATGTCATTCTGCACATACAAGTGGGTGAAACACTTCAACACTCTTGAATAAGGTTTGCCATACCAGCGGAAGAACACCTGCCCCTTGCGGAAGATACTCGACACACTATAGGCTGGTATTCCCCTGTATTTCAGGATATGCAGGTAATTGTACCAGAACTCATACTTGATAAAGAACGCCATCTCGGGTCTCACCGTGCGCAGAAAACGCCGGGCGTTGCGGCTGGTGTCGAGCGGCAGATAGCATATAATGTCGGCACCCTTATAGTCCTTGCGCACCTCATAGCCCGACGGCGAGAAGAAAGTGAGCAAGATCTTATATTCAGGATGCTCGGCGCGCATGCGCTCCATAAGCGGGCGCCCCTGCTCAAACTCTCCCAAGGATGCGGCGTGAAACCAAACGTAGCGTGCCTTCGGGTCAACCTTCTCCCTGAGTATCCTCAGAGCCTGATGCTGCCCCCGCCACATCTTCCTGACCTTATCGCTGAAAAGGCTGGCGATAATCACGCCAGCCATATATATGTATATGGCGATATTATAGACAATCATTTATCCTAACGTTTGGATTGCACGTTTCATACGACTGATGGTCTCTTCCTTGCCGAGGAAGGCAGAGATGTCGAACATTCCCGGTCCCTTGCCCTCACCGACGAGACACAGACGCCAGGCATTCATGATATTGCCGAGCTTGTATTCTTTGGCTGCTATCCACTCCTCCACAATCTTTTCCTGATTCTCAATTGAGAAGTCATCAATGCTCTCAAGCACACCGATAAGCTCGGTGAGCTGTGCTGCGGAGTCTTCCTTCCAGCGTTTCTTCACTGTCTTCTCGTCGTAGCTTTCCGGGGCAATGAAGAAGAACGAGCACAGCGGCCACAGCTCGCTTACAAAATTAACACGGTCCTTCATCATGGCGGCAACGGCTATCACACGCTCTTCGGTCTCATCAGGGCAGTGCTCCTGCACAATCGGGGTAAACAGCTTGCCGATTTCTTCGTTGCTCTTGGCAAGGATGTATTCGTGGTTGAACCAGATGCCCTTCTTATAGTCAAACTTGGCTCCTGCCTTCGAGCATTTCTCTATGTCGAACAGCGGCACAAGCTCGTCAAGGCTGTACATCTCGCGCTCGGTGCCGGGATTCCAGCCCAGCATGGCGAGGAAGTTAATCACAGCCTCGGGGAAATAGCCGCTCTCACGATATCCGCTCGACACCTCACCGCTCTTGGGGTCGTGCCACTCCAGCGGGAACACGGGGAATCCCAGGCGGTCGCCGTCGCGCTTGCTCAGCTTACCCTTGCCCTCAGGCTTCAGCAGCAGCGGCAGATGGGCGAAACGGGGCATAGTGTCAGCCCAGCCGAAAGCCTCGTAAAGCAATACGTGAAGCGGAGCCGATGGCAGCCACTCCTCACCACGGATAACGTGGGTAATCTCCATGAGATGGTCGTCAACAATGTTTGCCAGATGGTAGGTGGGTAGCTCGTCGGCGCTTTTATACAGCACCTTGTCGTCGAGTATGTCGCTCATTATCTTGACATCGCCGCGGATAAGGTCATCAACATGCACAGCCACACCGGGCTCAATCTTAAAGCGCACAACATACTGGTTGCCCTCGGCAATAAGGCGCTCCACCTCCTCTGCCGGCATCGACAGCGAGTTGCGCATCTGCATACGGGTGTGGGCATCATACTGGAAATTCTGTATCTCATTGCGTTTAGCCTCCAGTTCCGCAGGAGTGTCAAAGGCGATGTATGCCTTGCCTGCATCAAGCAACTGCTTGACATATTTCTTATATATGTCGCGGCGCTCACTCTGACGGTAAGGACCATGGTTACCGCCAAACGACACACCCTCGTCAAACTTTATGCCTAACCATTTGAACGATTCTATTATATATTCCTCAGCTCCCGGCACAAAACGGTTGCTGTCGGTATCTTCAATTCTGAACACAAATTCGCCGCCATGCTGGCGTGCAAAAAGATAATTATACAATGCGGTACGCACACCGCCAATATGTAATGCTCCCGTAGGACTTGGTGCAAAACGCACCCTAACTTTTCTTTCTGTCATTGTTGTTTTTGCTTATTTGGGTGCAAAATTACTATATTTTTTTGATTTTTTGACTTTTTTTCCTATTTATCTTCGTAGAAATGGATTTTTTTGTGTATTTTCGCAGTCAGAAACTCAATAACGCATAACATTTTTCACAATATGGGTAAATTTAACATCAAGCAGAACACAACATGGAAGAATATTCTTGTGCGTACCGCCATAGTGCTTTGTGCCACAGTGGCTATAGTAGCAATGATGCCTCGTGACAGCAACAGCTTCGTTCTTGTGGAAAAAGGAAAACCGTGGCAATATGCTGATTTCACAGCGCCATTCGATTTCCCGATATACAAATCGGAAGCCACACTGAAGGCTGAGCGTGACAGCATAACTGCTGCCCATACACCTTATTATATATATAATGCGGATGTGGAGACCACGTCAGTGCGACAGTTTCTGAATGATTTTCCCAACGGAATCGAGGGACTCCCTTCCGATTTCATCAGCATAATAGCAAACCGCCTGCATGCCGTCTACAAGCAGGGCATAATGCCGAGCGACGACTACGGCAAACTGATGACGGATACCACCAGCACTATCAATATGGTAAGCGGGAAAAATGCATCACAGGTGAAAGTGAAGGACCTGCTGTCGACAAAGCGGGCTTACGAGCAACTGCTCTACGACGAGACCCTGTATCCCCACCGGCAACAGCTGCAGAAGTGCAACCTCAGCAACTATATATCAGCCAATCTGCTGTATGACGAGGAGCGCAGCCGCACCAGCCTGAACGAAATGCTCAACAGCATCCCAATGGCTGTGGGGCAAGTACAGACCGGACAAAAGATTATTGACCGGGGCGAAATAGTGAGCGAAGGCAAGAAACTCATCATCGACTCGTATGTATACGAAAATGAGCGGAGGGGCGGAGACAGCAACCAGTTCGGCACCACCACATGGGGACAGCTGATATTTGTGTTCATGCTGCTGACACTGTTCACCACTTATCTCGGACTGTTCCGCAAAGACTATTTCGAGCATTCCCGGAATGCCGCAATGATGTACGCACTGATTATCCTGTTTGCAGTAATCACTGCAATAATGGTGCGCAACACTTTCATTCATGTGTATATCCTGCCCTACACGCTTGTGCCCATTTTCATCCGCGTGTTCATGGACTCGCGCACTGCATTTGTCGCCCATGTCATCATGGTGCTTATCTGTGCGGTGATGCTTCAGCACAAGTTTGAGTTTATAATAGTACAGACTGTGGCAGGACTTGTGGCTATACACTCGCTGCGCTCACTTCAATACAGGTCGCAGCTGTTCCGCACGGCACTGCTCGTAACCATGGCGAGCCTGGTGATACAGTTTGCCCTCGACCTGCTCT
The DNA here is from genome assembly GCA_017623335.1 of Prevotella sp. The sequence goes on along the minus strand of JAGAPI010000114.1, from coordinate 2,083 downwards.
ATGTCACAACCATCAACAAGATTGACACCAACTGCTATCACTATCTCATTGTGAGCGGAGTGGCGCTGCTCTTCGCCTATCCTCTGCTCTATCTTGTGGAGAAGGTGTTCGGGTTTATCAGCGACATCACTCTTATTGAGCTGAGCAACACCAACAATGAGCTGTTGCGAAAGATGAGTGAGGTGGCGCCTGGCACATTTCAGCACTCTATTCAAGTGGGCAACCTTGCCGCAGAAATAGCCAACAAAATTGGGGCTAAGAGCGAAGAAGTGCGCATGGGAGCACTGTATCATGACATAGGAAAAATTCTCTCGCCGGTATATTTCACCGAGAACCAGACAGGAGTAAATCCCCACGACGGACTGCCATACACCGAAAGCGCGGCAATAATCATAGCCCACGTTACCGAGGGACTAAAGCTTGCCGACAAACACGGACTGCCACAGCTGATAAAGGACTTCATAGCCACACACCACGGCATGAGCAAGACCAAGTATTTCTATGTGAAATATAAAAACGAGCATCCCGACGAATATGTGGACGAACTGCAGTTCACATATCCGGGACCTAACCCGACCACCCGCGAGCAGGCAATACTGATGATGGCTGACGGCGTGGAGGCGGCATCACGCTCACTGCCCGACTACCGCGAGCAGACCATCCGCGACATGGTGAACCGCATGATTGACGGAATGCTCACCGAAGGATTCTTCCGCGAGTGTCCGCTGACGTTCCGCGACGTGTCCTATGCCAAGACAGTGCTGATAGAAAAACTCAAAACCATCTATCACACCCGTGTGAGCTATCCGCAACTGAACAAAAAAGAGGAGAAACAGGAAAAAACAGAAACAAAATAGGAAAAAACAGAAACAAAAGCGGGAAAACTGTAGAGAAAATCCGAAATATTGCACAAAGCGAATGTTTTGTGCAATATTTTTTGCCTTTATCGTTAATAAAAACTAATAAAATGCCTGTATTATCCGAAATATGGAACAATCTATGTAATTTTGCAGGCAAATAAGTATTAATTTTATTTAAGATGAAGACAAAAAGATTGTTTAGCTCAGCTGTTTTGGTTATGTCAGCGGGCATGGCGGTGGCAGGCGGACTGCTCACCAACACAAATCAGAATGCAGCGTTCAACAGAATGATGAGCCGTGAGGCTTCTATCGGAATCGACGGTGTCTATTCCAATCCTGCTGGTGTGACTTTTTTGGCACCGGGACATCATTTGTCGCTCAACTGGCAGATGGCAACACAAACAAGAACGGTAAGAAACACATATCCTTTGTTTCAGAACAACGAGAACAACAAGAGTACAGAGCGCCGCTTCCAGGGCGATGCCTACGCTCCCGTAATTCCCTCAATACAATATGCCTACAACTGGGACAAATTCTCTTTCCAAGGCAACTTCGCCATAACTGGCGGCGGCGGCAAGTGTGAGTTTGACAACGGACTCGGCTCGTTCGAGAAGATTGTTGCCGAGACAGCGATGGGTGCCTGTGGTTTGGCTGGCGCAATAGACAATGTTACGGGAAGACCTATGTTCTCTTCCGATGCAATGTTCGGAAATACAGGCAAATACAGTTTCAACAGTTATATGCGCGGCCGTCAGTACTACTTCGGCCTGTCGCTCGGTATGGGTTATAAGGTGAATGACAACCTCGCAGTGTATGCTGGTGTGCGTGGTGTTTACGCCTCTTGCAACTATTACGGATATGTGAAAGACATTAAAGTGGGCAGCCTGCCGCTGTATCAGGTGCTCGACCCTTCAAAGCCTGACGCCGCCGACATTGAGCTGAACTGCGACCAGACGGGCATAGGCTTCACTCCCATCCTCGGTATCGACTATAAGACCGGCCGCTGGAACTTCTCCGCAAAGTATGAGTTTAAGACACGCATACGTCTGAAGAATGAGTCGGTAAACAAGACACCAAGCATCGGTAATCTTGACAGCAACCTGAAGAATGCGTTCATTGCCAATGGCGTGCCGGAGCAAACTGCAAACGCCATACTTAATGCCCCCACTGTAGTAGCTACAACAAAGGCACTCAAAGACCAGTTCAACACAAAACTTGAGGAG
>JAGAPI010000113.1 GCA_017623335.1 Prevotella sp. | reverse complement strand
GTTCTCACGCTTGCAGGTAACGATTACCGAGCGGAGCGACGGGTTCATGTCAGGATCCGGACCGCCAGCCTTTACAGCAATTGCAATTTGTTTTCCAAGTCGGGTAAAGGTCTTAGCCATGTGTCCCCAACGCTTCAGTTTCGCAGCTTTACGATATTCAAATGCTCTTCCCATTGTGTTGTTTACTATGTTATTTTAATTATTGTTTATATCATGTTCTATTTAAGAAGTTGAATGGAGTTAAAGGAAGTTATCGCTTCGCTAAGGAGTTAAAAGGACAAATGTTTTGACAGCTCAGAACTATTGTCATCTATCTCCATTTAACTTTCCCTATCTCCTCTTACACTTTTTTCATTTCTATCTCAGCTCTGCCCCAATCTGCTTCTTGATATTAGCTATGAGCTTCTGCATGATAGCGTCTATCTGCTTGTCGTTCAGTGTCTTTGTGTCGTCCTGAAGAATGAAGTTCACGGCATAGCTCTTCTTGCCTGCAGGCAGGTTCTTGCCCTCATACACATCAAACAGCTCCACACGCTTAAGCAGTTTCTTCTCGCTTTGGCGTGCCACCTGCTCAATCTGCGCAAACTCAACACTGTTGTCAACAAGCAGGGCGAGGTCGCGGCTCACAGCCGGGTATTTTGCAATCTCTGTGTACTGAACCACATTCTTACGCACAGCCTTCATCAATGCATTCCAGGACAGCTCAGCATAGAACACAGGCTGGTCGATATCCATTGCCTTAAGCAGTTTCTTGCTTATGATACCCATCTCAAGAAGCAGCTTGCCGCCACGGTTCTCCACACGGATGCCTGCTGAGAATATATCATTGTCGCTCTTCTTTCTCACCTGCATTCCTGGCAGCAGACCGATGCGGCGCAGAATGTTCTCCACGTATGCCTCAAGCTCAAAGAACGTAGCCTCCTCATCGGCATGCGCCCATGAGCCTTCAACGCGCTTGCCTGTGAGCCACATTCCAAGGTGATAGTCCTCGGTGTATGCTGCCATAGGATTCTCATCGTTCTGCTTCTCAGGATCGAAATGATACACATTGCCAAACTCGAAGAAACGGAGGTTTGTCATCTTGCGCTTCACGTTATGCTCCACGCTCTCAAGACCGCCAAACACGAGCGACTGGCGCATCACGTTTAGGTCGCTGCTGAGCGAATTCATTATCCTGACGCTGTTATGCTCGGGATAGGCGTTGGCATCGGCATAGTATGCTCCTTTGGTGAGCGAGTTGCAGAGAATCTCATTGAAACCGCAGCCCACGAGCTGTTCGCCGATGATGTTCTCCATCTTGTGCTTCTGGTCCTCGGCATCTTTCACCACCAGACAGCTCTTCAGCTGTGTAGGTATCTCCACATTATTATATCCGTATATGCGGAGAATATCCTCCACCACGTCGCAGGGACGCTGCACGTCAACACGGTATGCAGGAATCTCAAGCTCCAGAGCCTCGTCGGTTTCACCGACAACCGTCATCTCAAGATTGTTACAGATGTTCTTGATGGTGTCCTTGCCGATGGTCTTGCCGATGATACCGTCCACATAGCTGTAGCTGAGAGTCACCTTCGGATTTCCAATCTTTGTGGGATACTCGTCACGGATTTCCATCGACACCTTACCGCCTGCCAGTTCCTTGCACATCACTGCCGCCTGCTTCAGGGCATAGATTACACCATTGGGGTCGATGCCACGCTCAAAGCGGAACGAGGCGTCGGTGCTCAGCTGATGACGGCGTGCGCTCTTGCGAATCCAAGTGGGATGGAAATATGCGCTCTCAAGCACCACGTTCCTGGTTGTCTCGTATGTGCCGCTGCCCTTGCCGCCAAAGATACCGGCGATACACATCGGCTCCTCTGCATTGCAGATGCTGAGGTCGTGGGTGCCGAGCTTATGCTCCTCACCGTCGAGAGTCACAAAGCTTGTGCCCTCGGGCTGGGTGCGCACCACAATCTTGTTGCCCTTCACCATGTCGGCATCGAAGCAGTGCATGGGCTGACCGTAAGCCATCATCACATAATTGGTGATGTC
>JAGAPI010000017.1 GCA_017623335.1 Prevotella sp. | reverse complement strand
TCTGCCTCGCGCTGGTCGTAGAGTGCGGCAATGTCGAATCCCAAACCAACAAGTGGCAGCTTGAACTTCACTGTGGGACCGATGAAGAAACCGCTTTGGTTCTTTGCATCAATAACATCCTTGCTGAACTTCATGTTTGTAACGTTGATACCGCCTTTGAAACCGAATTTCAACTGTGCCTGCGACGGCATTGCCTGAAGCAGCAATATTGCAAGCATTGAAACAATAATCTTTTTCATTTTCTTTCCTGTTATTTTGTGAATAATGTTTTATCGCCGCAAAATTACAAATAAAAATTTAAATAATGCGACTTATTCACTTTTTTTTGCAAAAGAATGTATACACATTAATAATGTATTATAGAAATGTAAGTAAAAAATGTTAAATAGAGCGTGAAAACTCTCGAAATATGTAATTATTTGAAATAAAATCACTACCTTTGCAGACTGAAATGGGTGCGTATGCACTCTCAAAGAATAATTATTAATAATTAAACAAAGTATTTTTAGTAAAATGAAACAAGGTATTCATCCCGAAAACTATCGCCCCGTCGTATTCAAGGATATGTCCAACGGCGATATGTTCCTCTCACGTTCTACAGCAAAGACAAACGACACAGTAGAATTTGAAGGCGAAACTTACCCAGTGGTAAAGATTGAAATCTCTAACACCTCTCACCCGTTCTACACAGGTAAGAGCAAGCTGGTTGACACTGCCGGTCGTGTTGACAAGTTCATGAGCCGCTACGGTAAGGCAGCAAAGAAATAAGGGAAAATCTCGAAAGATATTTATTCCGCAGTTTTTTTGCTTCTTGCAAAAACGGAAAAGAGCGCACGCTAAGTAGTTGCATATACTTTGAGGTGCGCTCTTTTTGTCTTTGTTTTAAATTGTGGCTATGAAATTGTTGAGGTCGGTATCCTTGTCGAGTTTGAAGAGTGAGCGCAGGCGGTAGCGGCTTTTTGCCACGCTTTCGCGCTTGATACCGAGAGTTAGCGAGATTTCCTCGTTCGACTTGTTAAGTTTTATGAGCATACATACCAGTTCTGCCGTGCGTGTTATTTCTTCGTAGTCACGGCGCAGTCTTTGCAGGTAGCCTGGGTGAACGGAGTCGAAAAGCTGTCTGAACTGGCTTTCGTCTTCCTTTGTAAGCAGTGTCATCGTCAGTATCTCGGAATATGCCGCGGCGTTTTCAGTATTCTGCATGCCGTCCTGGCACATTTGCTCATTCACTCGCTCGTTTAGGGTCTCAATCTCTGAGTTCAGCTTTATTCTTTCCTTTATCAGACTGTCTATAGCCTTTTTGTTATTTTCTATAATTCTGTTTTTTTTATGTACTCTTGACAGGGCAAATGCTATAATCAGGCTTATTGCTATCAGTGTCATAACCGTCCACCAGATGGTGCGCTCATGTGCCATCTCAAGGCGGCTTTCCAGCAGGAGCTTCTCATTTTTTATCTGTGAGGTGCGATATTTGAAGTCAGCGCCGAGCAGTGCATTTGCCTTGCTGTGTTCTGTGAGAGTGTCACTCATCCGCTTTGACTCTTTGTGTATGGCGAGGCTTTTTGGCGACAGCTCTGTCTCCAGCAGGCTTTGGGTGTATGTCCTTAATGCCCATTCTATGTCATCCGTTCCATAATTCTGGCGGAATGTCTTTAGTGCTTCTTCCATCATATTGAGGCCTTTTGTGGCATTTCCCATCAGCACGTAACCACGGCCTAAAAGCATCTCTGAGGTAGGTCGGAAACCCTTTTGCATCAAGTTAATATTGCGCTCAATAATGTTTACAGCCATGGCGATGGAGTCAGGCTTGTATTCAGGATGCTCTATGAACAGTGCGGCGTAAGTCCTTTCATTCATCAGCCTGCCTATTTTTGCAAGTTCCTTGTCTTTCACATATTCTGACGCCTTGATGGCTTTTTGCAGACAGAGTGCGACTGAGTCAAGCCTGTTGTTTTTTTCAAATATCACCGCCCTCATTCTTAATAGGTCCGGTAGGCGGGTACTGTCACCTCGTTCACACAGCTCAAGGGCTTGGGTGTTAAGTGACATTGCCTCGTTGTACATGCTCATCTCTGTGTAAAGATTGGCTGTGTTGCCGAGCAGTTTTGTACCTGCCTCTATGTCAATCTTGTTTAGTGGCATGTTGCGCATTGAGTCAGCGGCTTCCTGCAGATAAGTCAATGCCTGCAGATAATCACCGCTGCGAAAATAGAAATATCCCATCTGTGCGAGGATTTTTGACGATGACTCCCTTGCCTTTCCTTGCCGCATCTCTTCCACAGCCTTTTTCTGCAGTGCAATGTATTCTTCAGGTGCCCCGCCTTCGACCTTTACGATTTCTGCCTGTTTGTGATAAGACGGCGTTTGGGCAGATGGCTTTTCTCCCCCCCCGTTTCCCTGTGGGGATGAGCAGGCGGCAAAAGTTATGACCGTGCCTGCGAGGACGATAATACTGTAAAAGTGTTTCATTATATAATATGTATTTATGTATTTCTGTCTGCAAAGGTATGAATTATTTAGATAAAAACCTAATTTTTTAGCGTTTTTGTTTCATTATGACATGTTTTTACCCTAATCTGCATCATTTGCAGTAGGAAAGTCTGTGAGTAAGCTGCTTAGGATGTGCGTAAATAGTGTAAGGTCCGGCAGGAATAAATAAGTAATAATATCAGTGTAATCCGTGCCTAAGAGTAGTTACAAAAATGCTGGAAGAAAACAAAAAAAGTTTAAAACATTTGTCGGGGCAGGAAAAAATGAGTATTTTTGCGGCTGAAATAAAATACAGACAAATTTATACATATAATTAAACTATACAAAACACAATGAAAACAGTTTTTGACTTCACAGTGAAAGACCGTAAAGGTAAAGATGTAGCGCTGCGTGCATACGCTGGCGAAGTTTTGTTGATTGTCAACACTGCCACCCAGTGTGGCTTTACACCACAGTATGAGGAGTTGGAGAAAATTTATGAGAAGTATCATTCTCAGGGATTTGAGGTGCTCGATTTTCCGTGCAACCAGTTCGGACAGCAGGCTCCCGGCACCGATGAGGCTGTACATCAGTTCTGTAAGCTGAACTATGGCACAGAATTTCCGCGCTTCAAGAAGGTGAAGGTCAACGGTCCAGATGCTGAGCCGCTTTTTAAGTATCTTCAGGAGCAGCGCGGTTTCGGGGGATTCCAGATGGAGCATCCCATAGCTCCGGCGCTTGTTGACATTCTCTCGAAGGAGGATGCCGACTATGCCGCTAAGCCAGACATAAAGTGGAACTTCACCAAGTTTCTTGTAAACAAGATGGGACTTGTGGTGGCGCGCTTTGAGCCTACCGAGAGTCTGGAGAATATAGAGAAGCAGATAGAGGAGCTGCTGAAGTAAATTACGAATTACGAATTTTGAATTACGATTTGTCGGCTAAAGCCGATGAAGAATTATTGAGTTACGAATTGGAGTGCAGAATAATTCAAAATTAAAAAAATCGTAATCGCAGCGAAGCGAGAACAATTCGTAATTCAAAAATATAAAAGAATATGGAACACGTAAAATGTTTGATCATTGGCAGCGGTCCTGCGGGATATACAGCTGCTATATATGCGTCGAGAGCCAATCTCGCGCCAGTGCAATACTGCGGACTGCAGACAGGAGGTCAGCTCACCCAGACCACCGAGGTGGAGAACTTTCCCGGCTATCCCGAGGGTGTGGACGGCAATCAGATGATGGCCGACCTGCGCCAGCAGGCAGAGCGTTTTGGTGCCGACATCCGTGACGGCATTGTCACAAAGGTGGATTTCACGGAGCAGCCGTACAAGGTGACCGTTGACGACACTACCGAGATTGCTGCCGACACGGTGATAATAGCTACGGGAGCATCGGCAAAGTATCTCGGCATCAGCGATGAGGAGAAGTATAAGGGCATGGGGGTGTCGGCATGTGCCACCTGCGACGGTTTCTTCTATCGTAAGAAGGTCGTGGCAGTGGTTGGCGGCGGCGATACCGCCTGCGAGGAGGCAGTCTATTTGTCGGGACTCGCCAAGAAGGTATATATGATTGTGCGCAAACCGTTCCTCAGGGCATCTGATGTGATGCAGAAGCGTGTGTTTGGCACAGAGAATATCGAAGTGCTCTTTGAGCACAACACCCTCGGACTCTTCGGTGAGGACGGCGTAGAGGGCGCGCATCTTGTTAGGCGCAAGGGTGAGCCTGATGAGGAGCTTGTGGACATTGCCATCGACGGTTTCTTCCTCGCCATAGGTCATCATCCCAATACCGAGGTATTTGCCGATTATCTGGAGCGCGATGCCGAGGGATATATCAAGGTGAAGGGCGACACTCCATGCACCAATGTGCCGGGTGTGTTTGCTGCAGGCGACTGCGCCGACCCGCATTACCGTCAGGCGATTGTGGCTGCCGCCAGCGGCTGTAAGGCTGCCATGGAGGCGGAGCGTTTCCTTAACGGAAAATGATTTGTGGGGAAATTTAAGGTGTGAATTTATAGAACCTTTTAGGCACGGATTACACAGATAAGTGAAAAAATCTGTGAAATCCGTGCCTAATTTATGTCATTATGGTTACTTGTTTTCATTTTGACACATCCTCTTAGTTGAATGTGAATGCCGCCAATGTTCAATACTCCTTTACCGTGATTTTCACAGGTGTTGAAAGGTCTTTTTTCCAGTCTTTCAGATATTCAAACCATTCTTTGGGAGTGTCAAAGCCAAAATCCTCGTTGGCAGAGCAGAAAGATATGCCGTATGACAGTTTGTCTGTGGCGTTGCCCACTACGAATGGATAGTTGTCGGTGTTCTTGTCAAGTACCTTTACCACATTGTGGTGAGGAATGCAGATGCCTAATCCCACAGTTTCGCGCTTGTGGCCTACAGAGTCTTTCTCCGACACTGGCCAGTCGGTGCCCCAGCATCCTCGCAGCCCCTTGCCGTCGTTATATTCGCGGCTGTTCTTCACATTTATTATGCCTGTTGCAAATTTGTAGCCTTTTGCCGATGGGGTAAAGGTTATATCAACCATGCAGTCGCGGCGGCCGGCATACAGTGTGTAGCGTGTTGTCATGTTGATGGGCTGCTTGCCGGCGTTCATTGTGTTCCAGCCCTCGTCAACCACATACACTATTGTGCGCAGCGGCCCGCGTGCCACAATTTTCTGGGTGCGGTGCTCCACATCGCTGAGCATCTGCGGCTCATTGCCGTCCCATCCTCTGAGCGCGCCTACTCCGAATGTTTGTCCTACCCACAGGACATCGTCGCCATATCCGTTGGCTTTCTGCTCCTTGTCGGGGTAGAATTGTGTATCTTTCAGTTCCAGTCCCATGTGGTTCTTGCCATAGATGTCTACTGTCTGGCGGTGATCGAAATATATTCTGTATGCCACCATTTCGTTTTCAAACGCCGCTCCGTGGTGATGGAGCGACCAGTATGGGTTTACGCCCTTGTCCACCGTAAGGCTGCTTATGTAGATATCCTGCTTGTTTGAGGCTTTTATCTTTCGGTTTACCATCATCATTTCGGCGTATACCTGTGGCTTGTATTGGCGCTGTATTCCCTTGTCGTCAATGGTTATCTTGAAGGTTTTGGTTTCCTTTGCATCAATATTGGTCAGAAAGCACAGCTCGTCGCATACGCCGTCGCCGTCCATGTCGTCCAGCTGCGATGCAATCTCATGTCTTCCGTCTGTCACTACTGCTGTCTTGACATTCATTCCATACTTTTTCATGTCTATCACCACAGGCTGTGCCGGGCGTGGCATTTTAAGCGTGTTCTCTACTGTCACCTCGATAGTCTTCTGTGCTGTGGCGGTGCTTGCAGTCATGGCGAGCACAGTCAGTGCTGTTATTGCTTGTTTCATATTTGTTTTTGATATTTTAGTTTCTTCTGTTTGTTTTTATTTTGTTTCTGCAAACAAGTGCAAAGCTGTGCAAAGTTATAAAAAAACTTATGAAAAGACAGTTTGTAGCGCTTTTAATAAATAGTTTTTGTTGATTTTTTACGAAATTTTGCATAAAATGTATGTTTTTTACCTAAAAGTTTGGATTTATAAATAAAAATGTGTAATTTTGCAGTCGTGAACATACGAATGTAGCGTAAGGATACACATTTATAATATTATGTATAATTAATAATGCACTCGGCTGTGAGTGTTGATTACAAACAAATAGAATTAAAATAGTTAAGGTGCGCAAGAGTTTCATCATAATATCCATTGTCCTGTTGGGATGCGTCAGTTGTCAGCGTAGCTGGAACGGATTCTTGCTTGCCATTGATGACAACGACTCATTGCTTACAATCGACCGCTTTGACCGTGTTGAGGGGCGCTATATCTCCACTGGCGACTTTGCTGCGCTTCAGGAGATGAGCACGCGTTATCCAGAGCAGACACGTACTTTAATGGAGGATGTTCTTGGTATTGGTAGGGTGAACGACATAGAGATAAGCAGAAAGTTTCGCCATTATTTTCAAGACTCCACACTTATACAGCTTCTGCGCGATGTGCAGAGTGAATATGCTCAGATGGATGATGTGAACGATGAGTTCCGTACGGCTTTTCATCGTCTTCAGCAGTATATTTCTGTAATTCATCCGCCAATGGTCTACACTCAGGTTGGCTCGCTTGACCAGAGCATTGTGGTTGGTAACAACATGATAGGTATCTGTCTTGACAAATATATGGGAAAGGACTATCCGCTGTACGCCAAATACTACAAGCCTTCGCAGCGTGAGCAGATGACGCGCAGTATGATTGTTCCCGATGTACTCGTGTTCTATATTCTTAGTCTTTACCCTATGCCCAATCCTCAGTCACCGGATCGTCAAGTTGCCAATGATGTACACATGAGCAAAATCATGTGGGTCGTGAATCATGTCTTGGAACGTGATGCGTTGACTATGAGCTATGTGCAAAAAGTGGAGGAGTATATGCACACTCACAACCAGACCACCATATTGCAGCTTCTCACTGAAGTGGACTACAGGAACATTATTTCGGTGAAATGAATATGTGGAAGACAACATGAATCTGAGAGAAAAACTTAGCGGACGTTTGTCGAAGAATGATGTCTTGGGATTGGCGAAACAAATGGGTGACGACGGCATGAAGGAAGAGCTGTACCAGCTGACACTCGACTGCAACAGCCGCGTGGCACAGCAGGCATTGTGGGTGTTTCAGCATTTCGACGATGCAGATAATGAATGGCTGTATCCCAGGCATGATGAACTGATTGACAGGGTGATGGAGGAACATAGCGAGACAAGGCGCAGGATGATTTTGAACCTGTTGGTGCGTCAGCCTTTCCATGAAGACAGTCTGCGTGCAGACTTCCTTGATTTTTGTCTGGGGAATATTACGGCATGCTCGCAGCCTTACGCCATACGTGCGCTGTGTATGAAGCTGGCTTACGAGCAATGCAGATTTTTTCCCGAACTGCTCGATGAACTGAAGGCAACTCTCGACATGCTGGCGCAGGAACCGTTGTCGCCGGGAGTGGCTTCAGCCAAACGGCAGATAATGCAGAAAATAAAGGCGTGCCGGAAAAAGGGATAGGGCTGATTGATTATAGCTTTCCGCAGGCTGTGTACATTCCCGGGAAATGTCTGTCCACCTCAATAGGTTCAGTGAACAGTCCGAACACGCTGCTGCCGCTGCCCGACATGGCGGCGTAGTGGGCACCGAGAGAGTAAAGACGGTCTTTGATGCCGGCGATTTCGGGATGCAGCGCGAATACACTTGTCTCGAAGTCGTTTACCAGTTTCCCCTTCCATTCTTTTACCGGTAGCTTTACAATGTCGCGGCAACAGGTGGCGCTGGGCTTTGGAGTGATGAGCGAGAAAGCCTCCTTGGTGCTTACGGGAATGTCGGGACGGACCACGGCAATGTAGTAATTGCTTAGGTCGAGGTTGATTGGCTCAAGACGCTCGCCTATGCCCTCGGCGTAAGCAGGCTGTGAGAGTATGAAGAAAGGGCAGTCGGCGCCGAGAGTGGCGGCTATGTCTATCATCTCCTGGGTGGTCATGTTGAGCGAGAACATATTGTTGAGCAGGGTTATCATGTAGGCGCAGTCGCTTGAACCGCCGCCCATTCCTGCCTGAGTTGGAATACCTTTATATAAATGTGCGTGTACGCGTGGCAGCGGATATTTTGCGGCAAGCGCGTTATATGCTCTCACCACGAGGTTGCGCTGCTCGTCACCCTCAATGGCTATGTTGCTTATCTTTATGTCGCATGGAGTGGGAGAGGGGAAGTCGGGATGCATCTCGGTCACTTCGAGAGCATCGCGCACCATGCTTACTGGGTAAAACACAGTTTCAAGATTGTGGTAACCGTCAGGGCGCTTTGACACAACGTTGAGCCCGAGGTTAATTTTTGCTATCGGAAAATTTATCATCTTTTTTATTTAATTCATTCTTCACTCTTCATTCTTCACTTACCTTACCGTAATGTGGAAACAGCCTTGCTTCACTTCGTACTTCACGTAGCAGCGTTGTTGTTCGCGGAAATCCCTGAGCACTTCGCTCAGCACCCATTTCAGAGTATCGTTCTGCACTTTGCGGCGCGGTTTGCCGTCAGGGTCGCTGACGGTGAGGTAACGGTTGTAGCATATATCCACAGTGGTGCCGTAAAGGTGGCAGCTGTTGTCGGTGGCGTTGACATTACGCTGCTGCAGTTTCTGTATGTCATCTTTTGTGCGCAGCAGGCTTGTGAGGATAATCTTGTGCATGGGAATATGTTTCACATACAGGCTGTCGAAGAACGCCTTGCCGATGTCCTGCACCAGTACCGATGCACGTGGCACAAGATAGGGAATGCTCCAGTTGAGGCGGTCGATGTGGAAATATGGATTTGCGCCGACATATACAAGTTCTTTCTTGCGGTGCTCGGCATCCTCACGGTTTTCAACCGACTTCACTCCGTGCTTCAGCGCTGCCGCAATCTGAACATCCTGCATGTCGGGGAAGGTGTTCTTGAATGTCGGCACACTGTATATGGGATGCTTCTTGCCTGTGAATATCGGCGCTTCGTTGGCAGCAAGGAGGCTGTCCTTTGTTTCTTGTTGCGAAACTACAGAAGCGGTGGCTGGCGCAGCTGTTGTGGCGGCTTTGGCGCTGGCTGGGGCTTGGGTGGTGGCTGGCGCAGTCAGAGTGTCTTGGGGGACATCTGCCGTTGCCGCATTGCTGTAGTTGCTAAGTGCGATGATGGCTGCACGGATTACGGCAAGTACGGCAACAACGGTGAAAAACCAGCGGGTATATTGTTTTTTCGTTATCTTTTCCATTGAGTAACAGAGAAATTTTTGTGCAAAATTACAAAAAAGTTTTGTAAAACTTGTAAGATAGGCAAAAAAGTTCTAACTTTGCGCCAACAAAACCGATATGAATATAATGACAATAAAGGCAAAATGGACATTACCGCTGTTGGTGGTGGCGCTTTGGTGCGCAGGTATGACTGTGGCGGCAAAGAATATAATTTATTCGGACAACATAAAGACGCTCACATCGGTGGTGAACAACGACTGGCTGTCGGAGCCGCTTCTCGTGCTCGGCACCAATGACGTGATGCGGGTGGGATTTGACGAAATGTCGCACGATTATCACCGCTATGTCTATCGTATAGAGCATTGCGAGAACGACTGGAGCACTTCTGAGGATATTTTTGAGAGCGACTGGCTTGACGGCTTCAACGGTTTGACAATCGACAACATGCAGAATTCCATAAACACCAATGTGCTTTACACTCACTATAGTCTGGAGTTTCCCGACAGCCGCTGCTCGGTGAAGATGAGCGGCAACTACCGTATGAAGATTTGTGATGAGGACAATGGCGGCGAGGTGGTGGCAGAGGTGAGGTTCCGTGTGCTTGAACCGCTTATGGCAATGAGCATGACAATGACATCAAACACCGACATAGACGTGAACAAGAGCCACCAGCAGATAAGTGTGAAGCTTGACTACGGCAGTGTGAACATTACCAATCCCGATGAGGAACTGATGCTTGTGGTGACACAGAACAACCGTGATGAAACTGCACGCAGGGGAGTGCGCTACAACTTCCGGAACAACCGTGGACTGGAGTGGCAGCACAATAAAAGCCTGATATTTCCCGGAGGCAATGAATATCATAAGTTTGAGATTCTCGATGTGTCGCATCCCACAATGGGCATCGACAATATCTTTTGGGACGGCGGCAGCTATCAGGTTTATCCGTTTGCCTGTCAGCAGAGTGACAACTATCTGTATGATGAGGATGCAAACGGCGCATTCTTTATACGCAACAGCGACAATACCGAGATTGACTATACCTGTGAGTATGTGTTTGTGAACTATGAGCTGCATAGTCCGTATGTTGGACCATTAAGTATTGACGGCATGTGGACCACTGATGCCGACAAGAGCCGTTATGCCATGGAGTATGACAGCGCCACACAGACCTATTCGGTGCGGATAATGCAGAAATTGGGATACTATAATTATATGTTTACAGCTGAAAACGGACAGGCGGCAAAGACTGAAGGCTCATATTACCAGACAGAGAACAGCTATCAGGCGTATATATATTATAAAGGTACGGGCGCGAGAACTTGGAGGCTTGTAGGATTTAGGGGATTGAGGTAGGAAGAGTAGAATTAGGTAGTAGGAGCAGGAAAATTATGCCAGATAGGTATTTCCATTTAAAAAAACAGCTAAAAAACAAAAAAACATCACTTTTTTTTGATTGTGTGAATTTTTTTTTGTAATTTTGCACAGCATTTTATAGTGGGCATAATACAATGCCCATCGTATATTGATGCACACAGTAAAAAACAAACCAGGGAAATAAGAAAAAATTAAAAATAATAATGGCAAAAGAAAACATTAACCAGAGTGCTCCTGTTGAGGAGACTCTGAACGTGCAGGAATCTTTGTTCCTGAAGTACAAAAAAGCAATTATTGGCGGCGTTGTAGCCGTAGTAGTAATCATTGCAGGTGCGATAGTTTACAAGAACTACATCGCCGCTCCACGTGAGGCAAAGGCAAGCACCATCCTCGCAAAGGGGCAGGACTATTTCAACAACGGTGACTTTGAGAAGGCTCTGAAGGGTGACAAGAAAGACTTCCCCGGATTTGAGGCAGTTGCAAGCGAGTACAGCTCTACAGATGCCGGCAATCTTGCAAACCTCTATGCCGGTCTTTGCTATGCACAGACAGGCAAGTGGCAGGAGGCTGCCAACTGCATCGAGAAATTCAGCGCACAGGACGACCAGATGATCAGCCCTGCTGCAGAGGCTGCTCTTGGCAATGTCTATGCTCACTTGAACCAGTTGGACAAGGCTGTAAGCTGTCTGAAGAGTGCTGCGAAGAAAGCCGACAACAACTCTCTCTCTCCGACATTCCTCATTCAGGCTGGTGAGATTCTTGAGAGCCAGGGCAAGGCTGACGAGGCTTTGAAGTGCTATCAGGAGGTGAAGGACAAGTACTTCAACTCAATGGCTTATCAGACTATTGACAAGTATATAGAGCGTGTCACAAAATAATGGCAACTGCTATGCACAACCTGTCGGACTATGACTTTAAGTCAGTACCCGACGCAAGCAATATGAATTTTGCCATAGTTGTGGCAGAGTGGAATCAGGAAGTTACGGGCGCGCTGCTAAACGGTGCGCTCACAACTCTTGAAAAGCACGGAGCTTTGCCTGAGAACATAAGGGTGAAGACTGTGCCTGGAAGCTTTGAGCTGATATATGGTGCGCATCAGATGACTCTCAACGATATTTATGATGCGGTGATTGTCTTGGGATGTGTTATCCGTGGTGACACTCCACATTTTGACTACATCTGTCAGGGTGTGACACAAGGCATAGCCCAGCTGAACCTCACAAGCAACATTCCTGTGATTTACGGACTGCTCACTTGTGAGAACCTGCAGCAGGCTCTCGACCGTTGCGGCGGAAAACTCGGCAATAAGGGTGATGAGTGTGCCATAGATGCCATCAAGATGGCAAAATTTTAAAAGATACATTCAATTTCATACAAGCATAACAAATGCGTTTTATTTCTTGGAACGTAAACGGACTGCGCGCCTGTGTGGGTAAAGGATTCAAAGAATACTTTGCCCAAGCAGGCGCCGATTTTTTCTGCCTGCAGGAGACAAAGATGCAGGAAGGACAGTTGGATATAGAGTTCCCCGGATACAAGTCATACTGGAATTATGCCGAGAAGAAAGGATATTCGGGCACGGCAGTGTTTACAAAGCATGAGCCGCTGGCGGTGACCTACGGCATCGGTATTGATGAGCATGACCATGAGGGACGTGTGATAACACTTGAGATGCAGGACTTCTATCTTGTGACGGTATATACACCAAACTCGCAGGACGGGCTGAAGCGTCTTGACTATCGTATGCGTTGGGAGACTGACTTTGCCGCCTATCTCAAACGTCTTGATGAAGTGAAGCCTGTCATCGTGTGTGGTGACATGAATGTGGCGCATGAGGAGATAGACCTGAAAAATCCTAAGACCAACCGCCGCAGCGCGGGATTCACCGATGAGGAGCGCGATAAGTTCTCGGCTCTGCTCTCCTCAGGATTTATCGACTCGTGGCGCCATCAGCATCCCGATGAGGTGAAATACTCGTGGTGGAGCTACCGCTTTCATGCTCGCGAGAAGAATGTTGGCTGGCGCATCGATTATTTTCTCACAAGCAGCAGGTTGGAGCCGAAGA
The DNA here is from genome assembly GCA_017623335.1 of Prevotella sp. The sequence continues at coordinate 2,545 of JAGAPI010000017.1, read as the reverse complement.
TTGTGTCTACCGAGATTTATTCTGAGGTGACGGGCAGTGACCACTGTCCTGTGGAAATAGTAATAGAATAGGAGTGATTTTCATAAATAATCTAAAAAATAGCCTGTTTGTTTTTTGAAATAGTACCACTTTGCGTTGTCTTTACGTATATATTTATGTAAGTGATAAGGCATCATGGTTTATCAAAACAGACAAATTAAATACAAAACTGACAATATGAAACGAATTAATGCAATTATTTTTGCGCTGTTGGCAGTGTTTATGACTGCCAGTGCACAGATGGCAAATCCGGTGCACGGTTCAGCTTCGCTTAAGATGCTTAAAGGCAATGAGGCTGAGATTGTGTTTACCATGAGTATTGATGCCGGATGGCATGTCTACAGTACTGACATGGGCGACAGCGGTCCTATCAGTGCCACGTTTAATGCCGTTAAGATGGACGGTGTGCAGACTGTTGGCAAACTTACTCCACGTAGTAAGGAAATAAAGCAGCATGATGCCATGTTTGGCATGGTGTTGCGGTTTTTTGAAGGCTCTGCCACATTTGTGCAGAAAGTGAAATTCACCAAGGCAGACTATAATATTGACTGCTATCTGGAATATGGTGCATGCAACGATGAGTCGTGTATGCCTCCGTCGGAGATAGCACTGAAGAAGTCGGGCAAGGCTCCTGCTTTCGAGGGTGATAAGAAAGACGAGGCAAAGGTCGATGAGAAGAAAGCCGATGAAAATAAGGTTGAAGAGTCTGAACAGCTTGCAGTTGCAGAGACCGCAGTTGCTGACAGTGCGGCAGTTGACACTGCCGCTGTTGTTGCCGCAACAATTGACGGCGGTGACCTTTGGACTCCTGTTATCGACGAGCTTAAAATGCTTGAGACCGATAGTGCCAAGGGAAACGATTCGCTCTTGTACATATTTTTTGCAGGTTTTGTGGGAGGATTCCTTGCATTGCTCACTCCGTGTGTATGGCCTATTATTCCTATGACGGTGAGCTTCTTCCTGAAGCGTAACAAGGACCGCTCGAAAGCTATCCGCGAGGCTACCACCTATGGTATCTCAATCGTTGTTATCTATGTGCTGTTAGGTCTTATCGTTACATTGCTGTTCGGTGCCTCGGCGCTCAATGCCCTCAGCACCAATGCTGTGTTCAACATTCTGTTCTGTCTCCTTTTGGTAGTATTTGCCGCCTCGTTCTTCGGTGCGTTTGAAATCACACTGCCGTCGTCATGGAGCAATAAGATTGACGCCAAGTCGGATAATACAAGCGGAATCATCAGCATATTCCTCATGGCTTTCACGCTCACGCTTGTAAGTTTCTCCTGCACTGGTCCCATCATCGGGTTCCTGCTTGTGGCTGTGAGCACACAGGGCAGCATCGTTGCTCCTACCATCGGTATGCTTGGCTTTGCCATTGCGCTTGCCATACCTTTCACTCTGTTTGCCATGTTCCCCTCGCTGCTTAAGTCGGCTCCTAAGTCGGGAGGATGGATGAATGTGATAAAGGTTACACTCGGATTTATTGAGCTTGCATTTGCCCTGAAGTTCCTGTCGGTTGCCGATCTGGCTTACGGATGGCATATCCTCGACCGCGAGGTGTTCATCTCTCTGTGGATTGTAATCTTCGGTCTGCTTGGCATTTATCTCATGGGATGGCTGAAGTTCCCGCACGATGATCCCGAGCATCGCACCAACGTGCCACAGTTCTTCATCGGTATGTTCTCACTTGCGTTCACAGTGTATATGATTCCTGGATTGTGGGGCGCTCCACTGAAGGCTATCAGTGCCTTTGCACCGCCTATGAACACACAGGACTTCAACTTGCAGCACACTGCCGTTGAGGCAAAATATACTGACTATGAAGAGGGAATGGCTGCCGCAGCCCGCATGGGTAAGCCTGTTATGGTAGACTTCACCGGTTTCGGTTGTGTGAACTGCCGTAAGATGGAGGCTGCCGTTTGGACTGATGCTCAGGTGGCAGACATCCTCAACGACAAGTATGTTCTCATCTCTCTATATGTTGATGATAAGACACCGTTGAAGGAGCCAATTGAGGTGGAGGAGAACGGACAGAAGCGCACTCTGCGCACCAAGGGCGACCGCTGGAGCTATCTGCAGCGCATCAAGGTGGGTGAGAACACCCAGCCCTGCTATGTGCTGCTTGATAACGCTGGTCATCCGCTTAACACCACACGCTCTTACAACGAGGATATTCCAGAGTATCTGAAATTCCTGCAGAGAGGACTTGATAATTATAGTGCAAACCAAGAGAAGAACTGAGCTTGCTTAAGTTCTTCCGGGGTGTAGCCTATAATCAACGAAGTTAACTACAATGAATAATGGAACAAGACGTTAGAAATCAGATAATAACACTTATCAATAAGGAGGTAGTCCCTGCCATAGGCTGTACTGAGCCTATGGCGGTGGCTCTTTGCACGGCACGTGCCACGGAGCTGCTCGGTCACACTCCAGAGAAGATAGAGGCTTGCCTCAGTGGCAACATCATAAAGAATGCCATGGGTGTGGGTATTCCCGGCACAGGCATGAT
>JAGAPI010000112.1 GCA_017623335.1 Prevotella sp. | reverse complement strand
TCTCGCAGGCTCGCCCCTGGTGTGCCGGCAGCACGTTGTCGGTGCCAAACACCTCCTTCACCGCAGCCTTTACCCGGTTGAACGTCTCTGAGCCGGCGTAGGAGTCGTCGGCGTGCATCATCGATGCAAACTGCAGGTCGGACATGCCGTTCACGCCCGAGTCGGTGAGCATATCCAGATATATGTCCTTGTTTTGCAGCAGGAAGGTATTGTTGCCTGCTTCCTGAATCTTCTTCAGACGGTCCTCAACTGGCAGAAGCGACAGCTTCTGAATCATTCGCACTTTGTGCATTTCGAGTGGAACCTGATTCTCACTCTTGTAGAATTTTACAGCCATTTTGTTTTGTATTTAAGTTTATTTTGTTGCAAAATTACTAAAAGCCTCACAATATTACGGAGATATATTATTGTAAAATCTACCTTTTTTATCGTTTTGGTATTTTTGTACCAAAATTATCTACCAAAATTACTGAAAAGACCAATAATTATTGTATTTTTGTACCAAAATTAAAACAGCCTAATGTATAAAAAGGTAGAAAACATAGACCAGTTCAACCATTATTTCCACCAGCCGAGCTGTCATCCGCTGGTTAGCGTGGGACGCCTGCAGGATGCCGACCTCTCGCTGTTTGCCCCTACCGATTTCGGAATGTACTGCGTGGTGCTGATGGAGGTTGACTTTGGCGAGCTTGTGCTCCGCGACACTTGCATGCACTATCGTGCCGGCACAATGTTCACGATGAAGCCTGGCGATGTAGTGTCGATGAACCTCGACGGAAGAGTAAAGCCTCATGGACTGATGCTTGCCTTCCGTCCAGAGCTGCTTAACGGCACGGGACTGGGGCGCGACTTCTACATGTTCAACTTCTTCGACTATAAAGTAGCGGAGGCTCTGGAACTTTACGACACCGAGCGCAGGGTGATAATAAACTGTTTCAACAACATCAACACCGAGCTGCAGGCTCCCGACGACGAGTTTACGAGCCACATGCTCCGCCTGGGCATAGGGCAGATGCTCACCTTCTGCCGTCGCTTTTATGAACGGCAGTTTGACACCGGCACCATGCACTCGTCGGACCTGATGCGCCGACTTGAGTCGCTGCTCGACGGATATTGGGGCGGCAACGGCGACATGGCGCGCCGCATGGGACCTCCCACCGTGGCGTGGTGTGCAGAGCAGTTCCACCTCACCCCGAGTTATTTTGGCGATATAGTGAGGCGCGAGATTGGAGTCACTCCGCAGATATTCCTGCAAAACAAGCTGCTTGAAAGAGCCAAGTCACTGCTGGCTGACCATTCGCTGTCAATCAACGACATCGCCCAACAGCTTGGCTTTGTCTATCCCAATCATTTCGCACGCCTGTTCCGTCAGAAAACGGGTGTATCGCCCACAGCGTTCAGAAAAAATGGCTCTTCCGCAAATTAGCTGAAAACATTGCGGAAGAGCCGTAAAGAAGATTTTAACCTAAATTAAATTTACTACAACTATATATTAATCCATGCTGAAATCTTTTTTATTCATATCCCGGGTTTTGCTCTATCTTGGCATCGGTGTTAGCCTCGATAAACGATTGCGGGATAGGCATAAGTGTGAAGTGCGAGTCGAAGTTCTTGCCATCGGCAGCGTGAGCGGCTGTATAGTAAGGATTATACTTTCTGATGCGCTCCTCCATCATGCCTGTGCGTGAGAGAGTGAGCTGTCGCTGCTCCTCAATGCCGTATTCACGCAGACGCTCGTCAAGTATATAGTCCATGTTCATTTCGTCAGCCTTTGCATCTGAGGCATGTGCACGGCGGCGTATTACGTTGATGTCGGCGGCAGCCTTGTCCTTCTGACCCAGTTTCACGTATGCCTCGGCGCGCAGCAGGTAAGCCTCAGGCAGACGGAAAAGATATTGATCCTGATAGGTCTTGCCTGCAGAACCGGTGAGCAGGTAAGTGTTTTTGTCCTGATACTGAGCATCCGGGTGGTTGAACGGCGATGTACACTTAGTCTGGTAAGCGCACAGATAACGGTTGGGTATGGCATTGGGTGCCGATGTGATGCCCGGTTTGTCCTCACCTGTCAGCAAGTCCCATCCCTCAGGCAGATTGGGGTTCATCAGGTCAATCTCATCGCCGAACAATTCACCATACTGTGCAACGAATGCAGGATTGTTGAACTTGAATGAACGCGGATAGTTGTACTTTGAGTTGCGTATGTCATTATTGTAGTCGTAACTTCCC
>JAGAPI010000111.1 GCA_017623335.1 Prevotella sp. | reverse complement strand
GGCATTGATAAACATAGTGAAGAATGCCATCGAGGCTGGAGCAAAGAACATCGGCGCTACGTGGAGCCGCAACCTGTACATGAGCAACGACGGGGCTCCGATTGCTCCCGAAAGCATCCGCGACCTGTTCGTGCCGTTCTACACCACAAAGCATCACGGCTCGGGCATAGGGCTCCCACTGTCACGCCAGATTCTGATGATGCAGGGCTACGAGCTCTCCCTCGCTCCCATGCCGCAGAGAGGCTATAGTGTCACATTTGCCATAACACCTATGTAATAAATATTAATGTAACACACCGCAATAAAAATAAAGTTTGTTTCCCAAATTCCAGGCACAATCTTTAATTTCATAGTCAAACTGCCGAACAAAATATGGTCAAACTGCCGAACGAAATATAGTCAAACTGCCGAACAAAAATGTTAAACTACTTAAAATCTTATACTTATATATGCTGATTTTGAAAAAAAACTTATACCTTTGCAGTCAAGAAAAATTACGATTATAATTATGAAAGATACCTTCGGACTTATGTTTGATAATGCGTAACAACATTTATAATATACTGCTTTTTGTTGCCCTTTTTGCTTTTCCGCAATGGATATCGGGTAGTGTCTGGGACTTCTCGCCGGACAGCCTTGTGTTCAAGAGAGTGGACACAGGCGGTGGTCCTGCCAACAGTCACATTGTGCATATTCTTCAGGCTAAGGACGGAAGAATGGTTGTCACGTCGAATGGGGTTGTGGATATTTACGACGGGGCGCGTTTCCGGCATCTTGCTGTTTCCGACAGTGTGGAAAGTGCGCTGCCGGGATGCGACATGCCTTACACCGTGTATGCCGACAACCATGACAGAGTGTGGTTTAAGCAATGGGGAAAATACAAATGCCTGAACCTTAGGACTGAGCGTTTCATCACAAACATTGACAGCATATACTCCCATCATGGCATCAATGGACAGGTGCTCGATGTGCTGTGCGATGACAACAATGGGATGTGGGTGCGCACAGGTGATACGCTGGTAAATCTTGATAATCCGAAACAGCGGATTGCATTGGCAGACACTCTGAACGTGGTGCACGATATGCATATTGTGGGCAACAGGCTCTATCTGTTTTTCAACACCTGTGAGATACAGTGTTATGACCTCAAGACATTACGGTTACAATATACCAGCACGCCGCTAAAAGATGGCGAAGGCAGGGGATACAGCTCCCAGACGAGCATTGTGGTGCCCGACGGCAACAGAATTTATATGTTCAAGAGCGGTAGCAAGGGAGGAGTGTGCTACAGATTTGACATCAGCAACCGCAGTTTCAAGGAGATAATGCGCCGCGACCATGGTTTTCATGGCGTGTCGCTCCTGCCAGGCAGAAGGATATTCATTGCGAGCAGTGACTGTGTGTGGAGTCTTTCTCTTGCCGATGAGAGCATCACCCGTCATGAGCTGTTCAATCTTCAGGGTGAGCTGTTCGGGTTCAGGCATTTCAACTGGATTTATGTTGACCGTCAGGACGGCGTGTGGCTTTGCAGCTACAACGACGGCATTTTCTATGCCCACGCAGCCAATCAGCAAAGTTATGATGCCGATGGTGTTGGCACTAATCCAGTTCCTGCAGTTTCGCCGCTTAATGTCATGCTGGTGGGGATGAGCATCAATGGCGAGCGGCAGAAAATAGGTGGCGGGAAACTGAAAGAGTCGGAGGCATTTGTGAGAGATATCTCGCTTGATTATAGTGACAGAAACGTTATCGTTGAGATTTCAGCCCTCAACTATGCCTTGCCTGGCAACACCTTATATTATTATAAGCTTGTTGGCGACGGCGAGGATGCCGACGGGCAGGAATGGAGCGAGGCAACAAGAGACAATTATATGATTGACTCCAACGGCTTGCTGATTCTGCCATTGCAGAATCTTGCTCCCGGCGCTTATTCCCTTATTGTAAAGGCTCAATGCGGCGAGGCGTCTGCCACCGCCACTTTCCACCTCAATGTCGGTGCGCCGTGGTGGCTCACCCCTATTGCCTTTGTCGTATATCTGATTGTTGTCGTCGCTGTCATTGTGGGGCTCTCAAGTCTTATGACGCTTTACAGCAGGAGGAAAATGGAGCGCAGGCGCAAGGAGGAGCGGCTGCTCATGCAGATACACTCTCTTATCGACCGCTGCAATGAGTATGAGAAGGCAATAGCTGAGACTACAGGCAAAGATTCTGCAACCTGCATCGCCGATGAAACCGACGATAATCAGCTGTCAGAGGCTGACAGTGAGTTCCTGCGCCGTGCCATAGAACTTGTGGAGCGCAATGTCACTACAAGCGGTTACAGTGTGGAACAGCTGAGCGCTGACCTCTGCATGGAACGCTCCGGGCTTTACAAGAAGATGACGGCAATCATGGAGAAGACTCCCAGCGCGTTTATCCGCAGCATCCGTATGCAGAAAGCTGCCGGTCTGCTGAAGACAGGCAAATACACAGTGTCGGAGGTTGCCCTGCGCACGGGCTTTTCTTCTACAAGCCACTTCTGCCGCGTGTTCCAGTCGGAATACGGATGCACTCCGGGAGAGTATATAAAAACGGACTTTTCAACATTTGTGCAATAACATTTCAACAAATATGTTCCGATGATTCCGCTAAAAAGCATTACCTTTGCACCGAAATTTTAATAAAACATACGGAATATGAGAAAGTATTTATTGAGC
>JAGAPI010000110.1 GCA_017623335.1 Prevotella sp. | reverse complement strand
TCGTAGAAGAAACTCAGGTCGCCGATGACGCAATATACGCGCTTGTTTGTGGCAAGCGAGAATCCGGCGGCAGTGCTCAGACTGCCTTCAATGCCGTTTACTCCACGGTTGCAGTACACATAATGGTGGGCATACCGGCAGGCATGGCGTATGGCGGTGCTGTTGGCGTAATGCACTGCGCAGTCGTCTCCGTTTGCAGTCAATTCGTTCTCAAACATTCTCACGGCAAAACCGTGAGAAAACCGTGGCTCGTATTTGTCAGTCTGCTCTTTTGCGTCTTTTAGGGCATTGTCCCATAATTTCTTGTAGTCTTTAGCCGCGGCATTGGGACTGATGGTTTGGGCAAGCTGGGCAAGAATGGCGGCGGGGCTACCCTCGATGATGTTTGTGAGATGCTGGAAGCAGTCTTCAATGTCGCCGCTTTCCGATATGCGCCACTGCTGTGAGCCAATGGCTGTGCGAAGAAATTTCCTCATTGGCTTGCTCACCAATGTGTCGCCTATATATATAATAAGGTGTGGCTGTAGCGGTGATGTGTCTTCAGCGTTTTTTAAAACATGGTCGAAGAGTGTAGCATTACCGCTCAATGGCTCTTGTATCACGGTGATGTGCCGGCGCATGTCGTTGATGGCGGCTTGCAGCCTGCGGTCGTTCTTGGTCTGTCCCACAACCAGGATGGGACGCGTTGACTGGTTAACCGCTTCGGTGAGTTGTAGCGGGCAGCATGCGGTGTATGCTGTAATGTTCTTTATCATCCGCTCGTCGGGAAGTTGTTCCACTGTGAAATCAAACAGCGGCTCACTTATGGGCACGTTGATGTGTACGGGAGCACAGCCGTGTCTTTGGCATGACAGAAGGGCTTCGTTCACCATGCGGTTGCAGTGCCAGCGTTGCTCGTCGTTTTGTGGCTCGGGCAGGCTGACGCATTTGGCAACAAAGTTGCCAAAAACAGTGGGCTGCGGCAGGGTTTGCCCGTCGAGCTGGTCAATCCAGGCTGCCGGGCGGTCGGCGGATATTATAATTAAGGGAATATGCTGATATTTAGCCTCTGCCACTGCCGGTGCAAGATTTAGCAAGGCAGAGCCTGAGGTGACGCACACTGCCACCATGCTGCCGGTGGCTTGCGATATGCCTATGGCGCAGAATCCCGCCGAGCGCTCATCGGTCACAGGATAGCATGTCATTTTGCCCATGCTCTCCATTTCGTGCAGGTTGTGAACTATGGGGGCGTTGCGACTGCCGGGACATACCACGGCATGGCGCACTCCATGCTTTACAAGGAGTGCTGTGAGTATGTTTATATTATCTTTGTTGCTGAACATATTTTATTCTATACCTGTTGTTGTGCATATATTGTCCGTTTCATTGTTTCCATTTTGGTTTCCGTCTCCAGCCATTCGCTTTCTGCCTCGCTTTCCTTCAGCAGTCCTCCGCCGGCGTAAAGCCGACAGTGTCCGTTGTCAATGCTCATGCAGCGCAGCGTTACATACAGGTGGGTCTCACCGTCAATGTCTACAGGTCCCATGAATCCGCTGTAGTAGCGGCGGTCTATCGATTCCACATCCTGTATGAAGCGGTAGGTCTCGTCCTTTGGAAGTCCGCAAACAGCCGGTGTGGGGTGCAGCTGTGCTATAATTTTCCCAAAATCCTTTTTGTCTTTCAGTTGAAAGGTGAAGTCGCTGCGCAAGTGAGTCACTTGTCCGGCACGTACAGAATAGGGACCTTCCTCATGACTGTTGTCGGTGTATGCGCTGATGCAGTCGGCGATGTATTGCGCCACCACCCGCTGCTCCTCAATGTTTTTGTCCGACCATTTTATGTCGCCCACCTTCATTGTTCCTGCAAGCGCCATGGTGTGGCAGTTGTGTCCGTCGTTGTCAATGAGTATCTCGGGCGTGGCGGTGAGCCATGTTCCTGTGACGGGTGTCGATACAAGAGCTATGAACAGTCGCGGATAGAGGTTGCATGCCTGCATGAACAGCTGCTCGGTTGATGTGTCGGTGGTGATGTCGGCTGTGCGTGCGAGCACAATCTTCTTGAACACGCCTTGCGACAGCTTTTCATGAAATGCCGAGAAATCTTTCATGTATGCCGCCTTGTTATTTTTTACGGTGTCGTGGTGTACAGGCTGTGAAATTCCTGTATGTTCCACCTTACTTATATATATATGCTGTGGAACGATGAGCACTAACGGGCATTCCTTGCTTATGGAAAATGGAGCCACAGCAAATCCCCTGCAACTGCCCAAATCAGAGTAGTGTTGTAGTATCGTGGCGCTTCCCTCTATTTTTGTATATTGTTTCTGATGTGGAAAGCGGTATAGTACAAAACTGTCCATCTTGTATTGCTTATTTGTTGTCCTGTTCTGGTTCGTATGGTTTTATATCTTGTTTGTGTGTCTTGTTTGGGTCGATGATATAGTTGGTCACCTGAACTGTTGAAATCAGCTCGCCTTCAGAGTTTTTCAATTCCACATGCCATACATGCAGTGTGTGTCCTTTGCTCACAAGTTTGCCGTAGGCAGTTACAGTGTCGCCTTCTTTTACGGCTTTCACGTGGTTGCCGCTGACGTTTACTCCCACACAGGCACAGCCTTCACACAATGCCGTACTGCCCACACCAGCCACGTTTTCGGCAAGTGCCAGCGATGCGCCGCCGCTCAAGAAACCGAAAGGTTGGCGAGTGCGCTCGTCAACCTTTATTCGTCCTATACATGTGTCGTCATCGGGAGTGGAGAAGAACTCCATGCCCAATGCCACCGACATGTTGGGCTTATGCTCTATTATTTCCTTTATCTTGTCTATGTTCATTTGCGCTACGCTTTTAAATGAAGAATGAAGAGTGAAGAATGAAGAATCAAATTGCGCAATATAGTTGCGAAATTTGAGTGGGAAACGAATTTGTATTATCCCTCCGGTTGTGATTCTTCACTCTTCATTCTTCATTCTTCATTTTTATACAAACAGCGAGTAGTCCTTTACCTCCCATGCCAGTGCGCTGGCTCCCAGCATATCGCGGTCTTTATCTTTCATTGTTGAAAGCAGTATCTTTATTTTTCCATCAAGATTGCGGAACAGATTTTTGTTGAACGCCTCAATGGTTGGGTCAAACAGCCAATTAGAGGCATTTGATATGCCGCCGGTGATTATGATAGCCTCTGGATCAAAAATTCCAGCGATGTTGGCAAGCCCCAACCCCAAATATTCGCCCGTGCGGCGGAATGTCTCTATTGCCAATTCATCACCTTGTTCGCAGCATTTATATATTTCCTTTGGGTCAATGTATAATAAGTCGCGCATCAGCGATGGTTTGTCGCTCTCTGCCAAAAGTGTCCTTGCTGTTTCAATAATTCCTTTTTCGGCACAATAAGCCTCAAGACATCCTTGCTTGCCGCAACCACAGGTGCGTCCGCCCGGTACAATGGTGGTATGACCAAGCTCACCGGCATATCCATGATATCCAAGGTGTATTTTGCCATACGAGCAT
>JAGAPI010000109.1 GCA_017623335.1 Prevotella sp. | reverse complement strand
CCTCGCTAAGCCAGCTACATACGCAGAGATTTGCGCTGCTATGAAGGAGGCTTCTGAGGGCGAGCTGAAGGGTGTTCTGGGTTACACAGAGGACGCTGTTGTTTCTTCTGACTTCCTCGGCGACACACGCACTTCTATCTTCGACGCTAAGGCTGGTATCGCTCTTACCGACACCTTCGTAAAGGTTGTTTCTTGGTATGACAACGAGATCGGTTACTCAAACAAGGTGCTCGAGCTCATCGCACACATGAAGAAGGTTAACGGTTAATTATCCGTCAACATCTTAAAAAAATCCGCAGGGTGTTTGCCCTGCGGTTTTTTTATATTAATACATTGTAAGGAAGTAACACTTGCTTTGCCGTTTATCGTAAGATACTTGTATTAGCGTCTTTCGTAATACGGATTCATTGCTTTCTCATCACCGATGGATGTTTGAGGACCATGACCGCAATAAACTGTGGTATTGTCGGGCAGAGTGGTGAGCAATGTTTTAAGTGATTCTTGCATGGCGTTGAAGTCACCGAGATAAAAGTCGGTGCGCCCAATGCTCATACGGAAAAGCGTGTCACCAGAAAATGCTATATTCTCCTCCTTGCAGTAATATACCACACCGCCTGGAGTGTGTCCTGGAGTATGTATAATACTCAAACTGTGACAGCCAAACTCAATGACATCATTGTCGGTGAGATACCTGCCCACAGGCGGCATGTCGAAGTCGAGAGTGTATTGCATCAGCATTTCCGCCTGCTGGGGAAGCATTCCCATAAGACGCTCATCGCACCCATGCAACTCAGGCTTCAGCCCGAATCTCTCATATATGGTGTTGTTTCCGATACAATGGTCGATATGGGCGTGGGTGCAGAGTAGATGCTTTGGCACAAGCCCGTTGGAGGTGATATAACTTCTTATAGCCTCACGCTCGGAGTCATAGAAGGCTCCACAGTCTATTATCACGCACTCCTTGCTGTCATCGCTCACAATGTAGCAGTTTTCTTGAAAGGGATTTACCTCAAATCGTTTTATGTCAAGCATTTTTCTTCTTTTTATTTGTTGGGAAAAACAGTCCGACCATTCTGACAGGTCGGACCCGTCAGAATGCCAATCACACTTGCAAATAAATAATATACTTCTCCTTAAACCACTCCTCATCGAAGAATGTTGACAGTTCGGTAAGCTCCACTACATTCTTAAACGGCTTTATCTCAGCCTGCAGGTCGCCTCCTTTCAAACAAATCACTCCATTGGGCAGGGCATTTTGCTGGCGTTTTGAAATGTTCTTTTTCACAATCTTCACGAGATCGGGCAGCGGCATCACTGCACGGCTCACCACAAAGTCGTATTGCCCTTTCTCATCTTCGCCGCGAAAATGCTCTGGATGGCAGTTCTTCAGTCCTATGGCATTTGCAACCTCCGTAGCCACGTGGATTTTCTTGCCCGTACCGTCGATGAGCTTAAATGTGCATTCAGGAAAAAGTATCGACAATGGCACTCCGGGGAAACCGCCGCCGGTGCCGAAATCGAGAATCTTTGTTCCCGGGCGAAAGTTTACAGCCTTGGCTATAGCCATTGAGTGCATCACATGATGCAGATACAGGTTGTCGATATCCTTTCGCGAAATCACGTTGATTTTTGAGTTCCAGTCGTGATACAGTTCGTTGAGTCTCTCCAACTGTTTTGTCTGTTCCTCAGTAAGATTTTTAAAATATTTCTTTATAGTCTCCATAATTGTCGTTTCAGTCTTTTGGGGTCTTTGCCACGTCTTTCAGTTCATCCCATGTGAGTTTCAGCTCAGTTATGCCAACGGCGTAAGGCGCAATCTCATACTGGTTGTAAATGAATGTTATGCCTTTTGAGTTAATGAGATAGAACTGCGAGGGGCACATATCCATGCTGTACAGATACCCCTTTCTCCTCAGCTCGTCAATATCTTTTGAATGGGTTTGTTTCAGCAGCTTTTCAAGCAGAATCTCGTTGAGCCTTGTCTTATATCTCGGCAATAACACATTGTCGAGAGTTACCAGTTTGCCTGTTTTTGTGCTGAAGTTCATCACCGACTTTATAAACAGCCCGTGGGCACCACCGTCGTAAGTGTCCTGCTCTGCCACATAGTTTATTATTGTGTCGGCATCCTGTTCGGTGCGGGTTTTCAGGTCATAGTGTGCCTGATACCATCCGCCTGGGGTGGCATTGCTGGCTTTATCCGCTTTGTATAACTCTTTGAAGTCGGCAACATAATTCTTGCCGCGCATGTTTACAAACGAGTCAACTACCTGCTGCATCGTCACACCTTTGATGTTAAACAGCCACTGCGATATGGTGTCGTTCATAAGTTTAGCTTTCTGACCTTCACCCTTGACATATAGCACACTGAGCTTTATTTCCGATTGAGGAGAGTTGGCGCTCTTTTCGTCGAGCTTGAATGTCTTATCTGCCGTAACTGTTGCAAAATCAATCTTTTCATTTTCCACTGATGTCGAGCATGACACGGCAAGCAGTGCTGCTATTCCTAATATTAATAATGTACGTTTCATAATTGTATCCTTTTTTGTTTATTATTTGATTTTTATTCGTTTACCTCCGCAAAAGTACAATAAATATGATGATTTACCAAATATTATTTGAATATTTTGCAAAAAAATAGTACCTTTGCACCCGATTTTAGAATTTTTATTGATTTATGAAGAAAGATTTTAAGGTGGCGCTGTTTGATTTAGACGGTGTGGTGTTCGACACAGAGCCGCAGTACACTGAGTTCTGGGGACAGCAGTGTAGGGAGTTTCATCCCGAGGAGCCTGGACTGGAACATAAGATAAAGGGGCAGACTCTCGTGCAGATTTTCGACCGCCATTTCAGCGGTGCCCTTGAGAGCAGACGTGCCGAGATAGTGGAGCGTCTCAATAAGTTTGAGTGTAATATGCGTTTTGACTATGTGCCGGGCTTTGAGGCTTTTATTTCATCGCTTAAAAGCCGTGGCGTGAAAACAGCCGTGGTGACAAGCAGCAACAAGGAAAAGATGAACACTGTGTATGAGCGCTGTCCGGAGTTCAGGCAGATGTTCGATGAGATACTCACCTCCGAGGACTTTGAGCACAGCAAGCCTCATCCAGATTGCTATCTTAAGGCGGCAGCGCGTTTTGGCGCAAAGGCTGATGACTGTGTGGTGTTTGAGGACAGCTTCAACGGACTTAAATCGGGCAGGGCTGCCGGCATGTATGTTGTGGGACTTGCCACTACAAATGCCGCAGAGGATATTGCACAGTATTGCGACGAAGTGATTTCGGATTATAATAATATATAAGGTATATAATAGGGAAATGGCAGGATATTTGGTTAGTGACAACCGTAAGGTCACCACTCAGCGTCTCATGGAGATGAAGCGCAGGGGAGAAAAGATAAGCATGCTCACATCATACGACTTTACTATGGCTGGCATTGTCGACAAGGCTGGCGTAGACTGTATTCTCGTGGGCGATTCGGCATCAAACGTAATGGCAGGCAACATGACCACACTGCCTATCACAGTGGAGCAGATGATTTATCACGCACAGTCGGTGGTGAAGGCTGTCAACCGCGCTCTTGTGGTGTGCGACATGCCTTTTGGCAGTTATCAGGCAGACAGCATCAGTGGTGTGAAAAACGCCATTCAAATTATGAAGGAGAGTGGTTGCGATGCGCTAAAGCTGGAAGGCGGCGAAGAGATTGAACACACCGTGAGGCGCATTCTTGATGCGGGAATACCTGTGATGGGACATTTGGGACTTACCCCGCAGAGCATCAACAAGTTTGGAACATACGCCGTGAGGGCAAAGGAGGAGGCCGAGGCAGAGAAACTTATCCGCGATGCCGAACTGCTGGCAGAGTGGGGATGTTTTGCCCTTGTGCTTGAGAAGGTGCCTGCCGCGCTTGCTGCCGAGGTGACAAGGCGCATAAGTATTCCGACAATAGGCATAGGTGCCGGCAATGCCACCGACGGGCAGGTGCTTGTGGTTGCTGACATGTTGGGAATGACGAGCGGATTCTCGCCGAAATTCCTGCGCCGTTATGCCGATCTCAACACTGTTATCACTGATGCCGTGGGGCATTATGTGAGCGATGTTAAGAACGGTGATTTTCCCAATCAGTCAGAAAGTTATTGATGAACACGCAAAATACACCGGTGCATATCCGCCTTTGGCATAAGAATTTCTGGTGCCTGGCTTTGGCATATCTGTTTATGTCTGTGGCACTCTATTCGTTTGTGCCGGCATTGCCTTTGTGGCTTATCGGCAATCAGGGCATGTCAACTTGGCAAACCGCTCTGTCGTTGTTTTGTTTCGGTGGCGGAATATGGCTGTCGGGAGGTTTTTGCAACTTTCTCACGCAGCGCTACAGGCGCAACAACGTGTGTGTGGTGAGCGTCATCGCGGCTGTCATCATTTTGGCAGCACATTATTATATAATGTCAGAGAAGATGCAGGTGCCATTGTGGATTATTGCCGCATTGCGCCTTGCCTTTGGTGCGGTGTTCGGTATGGCGCAGATGGTGCTTAGCGGAATATTGGTAATTGACGTTTGCGAGTCGTACAACCGCACTGAGGCAAATTACTGTATGTCGTGGTTTTATCGCTTCGGACTGTCGCTTGGTCCCATAGCCGGTGTCATTGCGGGGATGTTCGGATGTTTTCAGGGTGTTTTGCTGCTTGCCATAGTTTGTCTTGTTGTGGCAATGATGCTGATTCTTACAGTATCTTTTCCGTTCCGTGCTCCCGACGACAATGTGCCGGTGTTCGGGCTCGACCGCTTTTTCCTGCCGCAGGGATGGTTGTTGTCTGTCACTCTGTTGCTCTTTGCCGCAGTGGTGGGAATGGTGTTTTCCGTTATCCACAGCATCGAGTTTTTCTCAATGCTCGCCACGGGATTCCTTCTTTCGGTTATTGCGCAGCGCATAGTGTTTGCCGATGCCGAACTGAAGAGCGAGGTCATTGCCGGTCTGCTGCTTGTGGGCACGGCATTGCTTCTGCAGGTCACACGCAGTCTGTCGGTGGTAAGTCTTGTCATGCCGGTGATGATGGG
>JAGAPI010000108.1 GCA_017623335.1 Prevotella sp. | reverse complement strand
TTCACCACGTCGCCGTTGGCAAACCTCTCCTCATTGAGATAGCAGAACACCGATGGACCGAGCGAGTCGGTCTTTGCCTCATCGTAGCCGTTGAATGCTATCATTTCGTTCCACCCGGCAGCGGTCACGGCATTGTCGTCGCTCACCGCGTAGAGGATTATCTTTCCTGTCTCGTCGCTGTAGCTTATGTCCTTCGGCACGGCAAACGAAAAACTGAAGCGACCGTTGCGCACATTGTCCGTACCCTTGAAGATGTTGTTCTGACGCATGTCAAACTCAAACGGCGTGTCAAGTTTCGTATCACCTACAGCCGAGGGATTAAGATTGCACACCACATGCTGGACAATATCCTGCACCACAGGTGTTACGCTGCCGTTGAACGTTTCGCTCAGCGCGCCGTTGTTCTCAATATGTCCGGCAATAGTAACCACCTCGCCTGCCCTCAACTTTTGCAAGCCTTCCTCAACAGACTTGCCGGCTATGCTGTCTACCACAGCCGTGGCTGTAGGCGAGGCAAGACACAGCGCAGGGTCGCCAAGCAGGGCATATTGCAACTTGTTCAGCGTTGCATCCTGATAGGATTCACTTTCCGAAGGTCTTTCCACCAGACGGTTCTTGCTCCTGCGCACAGCCTCACCCATTGCCACCTTGCCGCCAACGGTGCTAAGCACTTCCTGCATAAAGTTATAGTTGATGTGCTGATTCTGCGAAGCATACACGGTACGTGCCGCACCGAAAAACGCCACGGCTCCACCGTCTTTATTGAACAACGCACCCTCGCCAAAGTTATCTTCCTGACCGTCATACGGCATAATGTCGCACGATGCGGCAACCCACAGGGGCAGATGCTTGTTCTTTGCATTTATAAGATAAGAGGCAAGGATGGCTTTCTCATGCGACATGGAGTATGGCGCGCCGTGACCGGTGTAGTTCATTATCAGCGCCCCGTCGGATATATAGTTCTTCACGAGACTTGTCACCTCGGGATAGCTGTTTCCCGTAGACGAGGCTTCCATTCTGTATGCGTCCCACATTATCCGCTTTAAGTCGTAGGAAGGATGTGCGCTCTCTATGTGTCTGGCTATATTCTCCGCCTGCTCCATATGACTGTTGCCGTCACCGTCGTCACCCATAATAACAATGGTATTCTGCCATGTGCCCGGGTTTTCGTTGTTGGCATACGACACTATCTTGTCTACGGCAATCTTTGCATCGTCGGCATTGCGCGCCGGTATTCTTCCCACAGCCACATCCATCTTTCCCAAGAATCTGTAGCCGTTGGAAGTGGGATTAATAATCTCTATAGCCTCCTCGTCGTCAAGCAGGCAGAAGAAATCATCGGAAACATAATTATCAGTGCTGCTCACCGAGTTCTCACTCTCATACGACAGCAGGAAGTTATCGGGTGAACAGTTGCGCCACTCGCCGCTGTTCATTCGGTTATCCCATGCGCAGTCGCCCATGAGCAACAGATATTTCGGAGCATCCTCGGGCGTGGCAGCACGGTCGTAGAGCATCTTCATGTAACGCTTATAGGCTGTGGCATCGGGGGTTCCGCTCGAAAACTCGTTGTAAATCTCGTCGGCAGGCACAATCCTCACCGTCATTCCGTCACGCTGTTCGTGGAGTGCCTTCAGACGTTCTGCCTGCGCTCTTGTGTTCTGGCTCGCCGGAATGATGATAATCATGTCGGCAGTGGTGTGTGAATGTAGATCCTGGTTGGTTACACCATACACAAACTCCGGTGCGGGGAATGTTCCGGCTGCAATGTCGGGCAACGACATAGGGGCGTAGGGTCTATGCACCCATATATAGTCGAGACGAATATTACCACCCGAAATGTTGGAGATTGTAAAGTCGAGTTTTTCAGCACTACTGCTTACCGTTGTTACACTTGTTGCCAGTGATGCCTGCGAATATTTTGTAGGTTTGCTTATGGTCATGTTGCACAATGACTCGCCGTTGAGCTTTATCTCTGCCGTTGATGCCGCATCGGCAGAGAGTACAATTTTTATCTTTAGATTGTTCTGCTTGTCACGGTAATTTTCTGCTCTTGGCATATCAATGCTATAGGTAGCTTGGCTACCGGCAGTTATCGCCTGTGAATTGAACAAATGGCGTCCGCCATGGAACCAAGCGTAATCATCAACCTCATAAAGAGCATTGCAGTAATAGTCGTAGATGTCTTGTCTGGAGAGCAATTCATCACTACTGATGTGCGCAGGCTCGTCGTTACTCTCGGTTATAAGATAATAGCCGTAGTCGGAGTATGTGTTTCTCACACGGTTACCTACACCTGTTCCACCGGTGACGCTCATCGGCTCACCGTTAAAATATACGGGCCCCTTTGCCCAGAACAGACGTTTCCCACCCTCCGTACAAGTGGGCACCTCTTTCAAATCATCGGTCTCGGCAAGATAGTCGGCTGTGAGAATCTCGGGCTGCAGGTTGCCGCCATAGCCGTAAATCTTAACCTTGTCGGGATTACTGAAACCGGCACGGCGTATGACATCAGCTGTAAGATTGTAGATGCCCGTTGACGGCACACGTATTTTCGCCCATTTGCCAGTAGCCATTACTGAATGGTTGATATAACGCTGTTCTTTTCTTGTAGCTCTTGCTGCTCGTTTTGCTCGCGCTTTGGCTATGATGTCGAGCTTGAAGCTTGCTAACTTCTTATATTTTCCTCCCTGTTTTACCAATGGCACAAACGCCACGTCGAGCACGCCCTGCTTGCGGTCAACTGCCACATAGCTGTCAACAACAGGCAATTTTGGTAATGGTTTGTTACTGATGCGCTTATATCGCTCGATGTCAGTTTTCGACATCTCTATGTATTCAGGATAGGATATGCGCACCTCATATACAGAGTCGGCAAAGTTGGCTCCAAGGTGCTTTGTGTATGTGAACACGGGCAATACGGAGTCTATCCTCACCTCATCAGCGGTGAGGTTAAAGAATTCCTGTGCGCTACCTTTAGTGGCAACGAATGCTATTATAGCAAACAGTATGGCTCTAATTTTACACATACACCTTAATTATATATTATTAGTCCCATTGGCCCTATATGCCTTATTGGCCCTATATGCCCTATCAGCAAGTCCTTAATCCCTACTTGCAAT
>JAGAPI010000107.1 GCA_017623335.1 Prevotella sp. | reverse complement strand
CGTGCCAACCTGCCAAAGGCTGGCTACATCCAGGAGAATAAGACCACACAGCAGATACAGGACGACCTGGAGCCGATGTACACGGTTAGTACAGGGAGCATCGTCTGCTATATGCTACAGCATGAGTTTACCACTACCACCGAACAGGACGGCACAGTGACATGGGCGATATGGAGACTATCATAAGCATCACGCTTATTAATATCTTGTCTAAATAACCCGACTTTTCCACGGATTTCCTTGCAAATGTCATAAATATTTTGTATATTTGCAGAAAAAAGAAAGGAATAAGGCTATGATGTTATTACCAGTTGACCCAGTTATGAGCTTGATTGTCGTGGCAGGTGTGTTCATCTACTATGCTATTAAAAGCATTGATACCTCTCCTCCTGAGAAATGGGGAAATATAGATTTCACCAAAGACTCCTTTAGCGATATAAGACGTAAAATCAAAGAGCAAAAGAGAGACGAGAAATTATATAAAAAGTGGCTGAAAGAACATCAGTCGGTAAAATCGTAATTTCGTAGAAAAGAAAGGAATAAGGCTAGATGTTTTGGGTTGTAGGAACATTTTATCTTCTGATGCTATTAGGCGTTCTTGTCCGTGCCGCATTTAGTGGTAGCGGTTCTTCACATTATAAGGACAGACCGTGGAGTGAAGTCAAGCGGGAAATCGACGAGTATGAAAGACAAAAAGAAGAAGATAGGCGTTACGAAAAATGGCTTAAGGAGCATCAACAGCCCGAATCGTAGTTCTATAGAAAAAGAAAGGAATTGTGTTATAAAAAACAACTGATATGGGAGCTTTTGAATTTTTAATGGTATGGGTTGTTGTGGTGGCCGTGATTGCTTTTACACAATCTGGGGCGGGCAACACGTCTTCTGAAAATGTATCGTATCTAAAAAAATTGCATGAGGATGGCGATGCGTTGAAAAACAGAATGACAATGCCTGAAGGGCTGGTCTTGCACGATACATATTACAGTGAATACGACAGGCTTTTCCATGCGATAGTAAAGTATAAACAATATGGGGAAGACAAGTCCATAGACCTCTCAGCATCTAACATAGATAAACTGGTGTACAATATTGTTCATTTCAAGTGCTAATGTAGTTTTACTATATATAAATGAGTGCTAACTTTGCATAAAAACAAAGTTAGCACTTTTTTATGGCAACAACAGAGAGATACACCACAGTCATTGAGCTCAACAGTGAGCAGGCAAAGCGCAACCTTGACGAGCTGCGCAGAAAAGTCGAAGCGTGGAAAAGCGACCTCGCAGAGGCAAGAGAGAAAAAGATGGGCAGGAGCTTTATCACGTCCATCTAGAAGGAGCTGCGTGCAGCCGAGAAGGAGCTGAAGAAATACGACAACGAGGTGGCGCGTACCATCGACACCATGAATGATCTACAGTCGGCATCGGTGGAGCGCATAGAGGCAGCCCAGAAAAGCCTGAAACGCCTGGCGGCGGAGGTTCCGCGTGACAGTGAGTTTTCCAAGCAGCTTAATAGTCAGCTTGAAATGGTGACGCAGGAGCTGGAGAACATCAAGGCAACCAAAGCATTTGAGCAGCTTCAGCGCGATGCAGCCGGAGCCACACGGTCGCTGGAGCTTACCAAAGCCGAGGCACAGTTTGTGAAACAGACAGTGGAGAATATAGACATGGCATCGCTAAAACAGCTTAAGATGGCAGAGCAGACAGCACGCAGCATTAAGGAAAACACAGAGCTTGGTACTGATGAATACAAAAAGGC
Source organism: Prevotella sp. (assembly GCA_017623335.1). Next base: position 4,092 of record JAGAPI010000107.1, on the reverse strand, counting down.
AGCCGACAACCTGAACATTATACGTACAAAGCTTTCCGAGATTGATGCAACGGAGCGTAAGGTGGTGACGTTGGCCGAACAATATAACCGCACAATGAAATCCATCGGTCATGAGGAAAAAATCGTGGCTAATGAGACCGAGTTGATTAATAAGACACTTAAAAATCTGAGTTCTGCAAGTGTCCGCGATATTGAGTTTTCCATCAAGGCGCTTAAAGAGGAACTTCAGGACACAGAACGCTCAGGAAGTAAGGTCGAGGAACTGACCGAAAAAATCAAAAGACTCAATCTTGAGCTTCGCAAGGTGCAGGATATGCAGAATCCTGTGGACAAAAAGGGGAGTCTGTTTTCACGCAGTATCGATTTTATGAATAAAAACTGGGGAGCTCTCACACAGATTATAGCTGCATACACAGGACTACGTTATGTTGTGACTGGCTGTACCGACGATTTTGCCCAAATGGACCAGGAGATGGCAAATGTCCGTAAATATACAGGGCAGGCATCGGAAGAGGTGGAGCGGATGAATGAGGACTTCAAAGGGATGGACACCCGTACCTTGCGCGAACAGCTTAACCAACTGGCAGGTAGTGCCGGACGGTTAGGCATAACATCAACGGCTGCCGTGGAGGAGTTCGTAGATGGAGCTGACAAGATAAACGTTGCCCTGGGCGATGACCTCGGCGACGGTGCTGTGGATCAAATCGGTAAGCTGGCAATGGCTTTTGGTGAGGACGATAAAAAAGGACTGCGCGGCGCTATGCTCGCCACTGGTTCTGCTGTCAACGAGCTGGCGCAGAACTCATCTGCCGGTGCAGGCTACCTCGTTGAGTACACTGCCCGTTTGTCGGGTGTAGGAATACAAGCCGGACTGACACAGGCGCAAATCATGGGCTTTGGTGCAGTCATGGACGAGAACATGCAGAAGGACGAGATGGCGGCAACCGCTCTGTCTCAGATTATCACCAAGATGACAACCGATTCTGAGATTTTTGCCCGTATTGCCGGCAAAAACGTAGAGGAGTTCTCAAACCTTGTAAAGACGGATATGAACGCCGCACTCATGCAGTTCTTCGAGGCTATGAACACAAAGGGCGGCTTTACTGAGCTGGCTCCGTTATTTGAGCAGATGGGGCTCGACGGCACTCGTGCTGTCGGTGTGCTCTCCACTCTGGCAAACAAAATTGATGACGTGCGCAAACACCAGACACTGGCAACAGAAGCATACGAAAAAGGCACGAGCGTGCTGGATGAGTTTAACGTGCAGAATGAAACCTACCAGGCTAAACTTGACAAGAATCGCAAAAGATTCACTGACCTACGCATTGAGCTGGGCGAGAAGCTGCTGCCTGTGACGAGTGTCGCCATCAGCACAACAAGCATGATGGTTAAAGTTCTTTCAGTGCTTGCCAGTTTTGTTACAAACAATTGGAAAACGCTTCTCGTACTGACAACGGGTATTGTTTCATACACGGTAGCTGTAAAGGCTGCGGCATTGTGGGAAAGCAGACGCATAGCTGGAACGATGATGGCAAACGCCGTTGACAAGATTTCGGCTGCACTCACAGCAGCAAAGACAGCGGCGTTGGCGGCAGAAGCTACGATGATAGACTTGATTACCGGCAAGGTGTCTCTTGCTACGGTGGCGCAAAATCTATGGAACAAGGTAATGCTATCCAACCCATATGTGGCTTTTGCCGCAACACTGATGGCTCTTATCAGTACGATTCTTGCTTTTGTCAGTTCCACAGACAAAGCAGTGAAGGCACAGAAAAGGCTTAACGAGATACAGAAAGAAGCAACAGCCACGACAGAGGGGGAAAGGGCAAAACTGGAGGCTCTTGTGGCGACAGCAAGAAACAAAGCTCTGGCTGATGACACACGCAGGGAAGCTTTGCGTAAGCTACAGGAGAAATACCCCGACTACCTGCAGAACCTGAGGCTGGAGGAGATAAATTCTCAGAGGGCTAAGACCGCCATCGACAATCTCACACAGTCACTTGTTGAAGAGGCGAAGGCGAGGATTCTTGTCAATAAGATACAAGAGGCACAGGATAAAAAAGCAGAGCTTGACGATGATTACTTCTCTGGCATCAGCGGCATGTGGCACAGCATCACCGCATATTGGGGAGCGGAGACAAACAAGGCTGCCGACCAGATGGAAAGGGCATTCAATGTGATTAAATACCAGAGCACAGACGCATGGGACATGCAGACATGGATTGAGCAGCAGGGATATGCCGTGGATGAGACAACATATAAATTAAACAATTATAAGGCTGCGGTGGCTGAGGTTGACGGTGAAATAAAAGGACTTAACGATGAGCTAAAGAAAACTGTTACAACACAGGCGCAGCTGAAATCAAACAATCCTCTTAATGAAACCGAGAAAAAAACTGGTGTAGGTTCTGCACCTTCCAACTACGACACACACTCATACTGGGAGGCAGAACTGAAAGTGCGCCGTGAAAAACTCAAAGCTTTGCGTGATGATACAAAGGCTACTGCCGCCGACATCGAGAAGGCTGCTCAGGCTGTGAAGGAGGCTGAGGACAAGATGGAGACGTTCACCGGTGCCAAGGCGAGTGCGAAACAGCAGCAGGCGAGTGCCAGACAGCAGCGCATCGAGGACAAGACACGCCGCGAGCGTGAGCGAAGGGCAGACGATGCCGCCAAGGCTGAGACTGAGCAGCAGCTGGCCGAGCTTACCCACCGCTATGCCATGGGTAAGATACTATACTGTGACTATATCGACGAGCAGGAGCGCATACAGCTTGAGGGCATCGAGCGCCGTATGCTGATATACAAGACCGAGAGCCTTGAATATCAGAAGCTCAACCGCCAGCGTGAGGAGCTTCTTCTCAATGGTTCAGAGGAGTCCCAGCGGCTTACACTCACTCAGATGCGCCACGCCCATGAGCAGCGCCTTGCCGTCATCGAGGAGACAGCATGGCGTGAGAATATGACAGAGCAGCAGAAAAACGAGATGGTCTTCCGTGAGACAATGCGTTTCCTCGACGAGCAGCGCATTCTCTACCGTCAGGGCACACTGGAGCGCATCAATCTGGAGCAGGAGATTGAAGACACCCAGCATCAACACCAGCTGCAGAGTGAGCAATACTATCAGCAGCAGCTTGACACGATCCGCACGCAGTATCTTGGCAAAGCCGATGAGCGTGCCAGGGAACTGGCACTTAAAAACCTTGATGAGCTGCATAAGCAGGGGAAGTTAAGTGAAATCGAGTATCAGGAGGCATTGCTGGCTATTAAGGCGCAGTATGCTGGCTATGAGACTAACAGTGAGTATGACCAGCGTGTGGGGGCTGCTGCGCTGCAGGTGGCACGGAATAATGCCAGGCAACAGCTTGATGACAAAGGTTCTTCAACCGCAAATCTCCCCATTATTGGCGACATCATGCTTTACAAGTCCACCATGGAGCAGCTAAAACAGATGTATGCTGACGATAAGATTACACACGCACAGTACTTGGCAGCCAAACAGCAGGCAACTTCTCAATTCTGCGAGGACTTGGCACAGAAATTCCAGGCTGCTTATCAGGCGGTCAGCCAGATTATGTCGGCGGCAAGCAGCTATTATTCCGCCCAGCAGGAATACGAGACAGCCATGGTGCAGAAAAAGTACGAGAAGCAGATAGAGGCTGCCGGAAACAATCAGAAGAAGGTGAAAAAGCTGCAGGAGAAGCAGGCAAAAGAGGAGGCGGCAATAAAGAGTAAGTACAACAAAAAGGCTGCGGTTATTCAGATGGCTCAGGCTGTTGCCAGCACTGCCATGAGTGCCATCAATGCTTATTCGTCTGCTGCCGCTGTTCCGGTTGTTGGTCATATACTTGCACCTATTGCTGCAGCTGCCGCTCTTGCTGCCGGTGCCCTGCAGATTGCCACCATCAAAAAACAGCAGCAGGCACAGGAAGCCGGCTACTATGAGGGCGGTTTTACAGGTGGCAGCCGGTACCGCCGCGAGGCTGGCGTGGTGCATGAGGGTGAGTTTGTTGCCAATCATCATGCGGTTAACAATCCCGCAATACTTCCCGTGCTCAACTTCCTCGACCAGGCGCAGCGCAACAACACCGT
>JAGAPI010000106.1 GCA_017623335.1 Prevotella sp. | reverse complement strand
TCTTGTACTTTTTTTGCTATCTCCTCAGTAACCTCTGGTTTATTTAGCTTGTCACGATACTTTAGTTTGAGATTCTTTCTCCAATCGTCTGCATCCTCAATGCTTTCACCCTTAGCAGCCTTAATACTGATGTTCAGTGCACTTTCAAGACATTTGCTTAGATATTCCACAAAAGGAGTGATCTGTGAAAGATCAGCATGTGCACCGTCAGAAGGAACTGGACCAATAGCAACATCGCAACGGTTTAGGGCGGTAAGGTAATTGTCTTTGTCTGCACTCTTTACAACAATCATGGGATAGCCGTGACGATAAAGAATATAGTTTACTATTAAACGGGACACTCTGCCATTGCCATCCTCAAACGGATGTATGCGTATATAACGATAGTGAAACAATGATGCAAGTTCAATAGGTGACAAGTCGCCTTTTGCCTCAGCCTCGTTGTACCATTGAATCAAATCGGTCATCAATGCAGGTGTCTCCTCAGGTGAAGCATACTCAAAACGCTCGCCTGTGGCAGTAATGACGGAGTTAGGGCGCGTCTTATATTGTCCGACATGAACAACATACGATGTGTTGGTGCCGTCCGGCAGTTGACGATACACTGTATAATCCTCGCGCAACAGCGTTTGGTGCAATGTGCGTATAAAGTATTCTGTAAGTGGCTGTTCTTTATCCAAAGCCATTTCCTTTATCATTTTCAAACCGACATTGGAAGCCTTCATTTCCTCCAAGTCTTTCATGTTGGCACTTTCCACCACCTTACCGAATATGAGCAGCATCTCCGTTTGCCCATACGTTAAAGTATTGCCTTCTATATGGTTGGAGTTATAGTTAAATTCCAACATAAATTTACGGTCAAGTCTTGCCTGATCGCTTTCCTTTAGTGGTTGAAGTGATTGCCACTCTTTATATAGTGTTGCTATTTTATCCATAAAAGTCATTTGTATTTTCAGCTTTTTATACTTCCGTGCAAAGGTAGTCATAATTTCTCAGATTCAGCCATGAAATATAAACTTTCTTTATCTTTATGCGAAAATCCAACTTGTTTTTCTTTATAATCTTCTCATCTAATGCTGTTTGGCTGTAAAGATGAACAAATCACACAAGTTTGTGTGACACAAACTTGTGTCACGAATAATTTACCATCTTGTTTTGTTAAATATTCCTTTTATAGCTAAATTTTTGTTTGTCTGTGATATATCCTCGATGATTTTGCTTAATTTTGCAGAAACCTTAGAAGGAGACGCCGGAATATTACTGCAGCCCTCAAATAGGAAACCTTTATTATGAATTGGATAATATTGATTGCCGCAGGCATGTGCGAGGTAGGATTTACCTACTGCCTCGGACGGGCAAAGGCCGTGTCGGGACTGGAATGGTGGGCATGGATATGCGGCTTTGTAGTTTTTACTGTTATGAGCATGGGACTGCTTGCCAAGGCAACGCAGACGCTGCCGCTTGGCACAGCCTATCCTGTGTGGACGGGGATAGGTGCAGTGGGCACTGTGCTGATAGGAATCTTCATATTCCACGAGCCAGCTTCATTCTGGCGATTGTTTTTCATCTTCACGCTCATAGCTTCGGTCGTGGGTCTGAAGGTATTGTCATAAAAAACAAATAAAAAACATATTAAATATGAAAAAAAGACTATTTGTAACATTGGGAATGGCTGGACTTGCCATGATGGCTATGGGAGCGAAGAAAACAATGCCCCAAGCTGCCGTAAAGCTGCAGCCAACCTACACTGAGTGGCACGACCTGCAGGTGAATGAAATCAACCGCCTGCCACTGCACACACAATTTTTCAGCTTTAATGCCGATGAGATTGGCGGTAATGGCTATTCCGCATTCGACAAGACCAAGAGCAGGAACTTCCTTTCGCTCGACGGACAGTGGAAATTCAAATGGGTGGAGAATGCCGACCAGCGTCCCGCTGACTTCTACAGAAAAGATCTTGACGACTCTTCGTGGGGTACGATGATGCTGCCTGGCAACTGGGAGATGAACGGCTTTGGCGACCCGGAGTATGTGAACGTGGGCTTTGCATGGCGCGGACATTTCAATGAGCAGCCTCCGGCAGTGCCTGTGAAGGACAACCACGTAGGCTCATACCGTAGGGTGATAACCATTCCCGATAACTGGGACGGCAAGCAGGTGATAGCCCACTTCGGCAGCGTGACCTCAAACATCTATCTGTATGTCAACGGACAGTTTGCCGGCTATGCAGAGGACAGCAAGGTGGCAGCCGAGTTCGACATCACTCCTTATATAAAGAAAGGTGAGAACCTCATTGCCTTCCAGACCTTCCGCTGGTGCGACGGTTCATGGAGTGAGGATCAGGACTTTTGGCGGCTTAGCGGTGTGGCGCGCGAAAGCTATCTATATGCCCGCAATGCCGCAAACCGCATTGATGACATACGAGTTACCCCTGACCTTGTGAACAACTATCAGGACGGCTTGCTCCACATTGATGCAAAGGTGACGGGCAACACTAACATTGCCTTCAAACTCTACGATGCCGAGGGAAAGGCAGTGAGGAGCGTTGATATGGCAAATTGCGGAAAGGGTGGCGACATATCCATTCTCATTAATGTGGAGAATCCAAGGAAATGGACTGCCGAGACCCCCTATCTCTACACCCTTGTGGCACGCGTCACGGCAGCAGACAAAAAGACGGTGGCCTATTGTGAGGTTATCCCCGTGAAGGTGGGATTCCGCAAGGTGGAGATAAAGAACCGCCAGTTGCTGGTAAACGGACAGCCTATATATATAAAAGGTGCAAACCGTCACGAGATAGATCCCGACGGCGGCTATGTGGTGAGCGTGGAGCGTATGATTCAGGACATAAAGACGATGAAGCGGCTGAACATCAACGCCGTGCGCACCTGCCACTATCCCGACGACCCGCGGTGGTATGACCTGTGCGACCAATACGGACTTTACGTTGTGGCAGAGGCAAACCAAGAGAGTCACGGCTTCGGCTACGGCAAGGACGCTGCGGCAAAGAAACCTATGTTTGCAAAACAGATAATGGAGCGCAATCAGCACAATGTGTCGATGTACTTTAACCACCCGTCGGTAGTGACATGGAGCCTCGGCAACGAGACGGTGATGGGCGACAACTTCATGGCTGCCTACAACTGGATAAAGTCGCAGGACCAGAGCCGCCCCGTGCAGTATGAGCAGGCTCATCAGGGCAACGGCACCGACATTTTTTGTCCTATGTACTACCCAGTGGATGCCTGCGAGGCTTACAGCAAGAATCCCGACAGTAAAATGCCGCTCATACAGTGTGAGTACAAACACACCATGGGCAACTCGGGCGGCAACCTGAAGGAGTATTGGGAACTGGTGCGCAAGTATCCTATATTCCAGGGCGGATTTGACTGGGACTTCCAAGACCAGGGACTTCGCCGCAAGCCCGTAAAGCCTATGAGCGTGAACATTGAGGGAATGAGCAACGAGGAGCTGCGCAAGATAGAATATACCTACGGCGGCGACTACAACAATTATGACCCGAGCGACAACAACTTCAACTGCAACGGAATCATCGGTCCCGACCGTCAGCTCAATCCTCATGCCTACGAGGTGGCTTACCAGTATCAGAACATCTGGGCTACGATGAAGGATGCGACAAAGGGCGAGGTTAGCGTACGCAATGAGTATTTCTTCCGTAATCTCGACAACTATGCCATGGAGTGGACGCTCATTGAAGATGGCAAGCCGACACAGCACGGCACCATCGGCAACCTCGACATTGCTCCTCAGCAGACAAAGACATTCACTGTGCCATACGACTTGACTAAGGTGAGCGGCAAGGAAGTGTATCTCAATATAGATTTCAAATTGAAGAAAGCTGAGCCGCTGATGGATGCATCGCAGGTGGTGGCATACGCCCAGCTGCCGATAATGGAGAAAAAGTGCTGTGGTAAATGCGATACTCAACAGCAGGAAAAGGCAACGAAGAAAGTAAAGGTGACTGACAAGAAAAAGGAAAGCACGATTACCGTAGCTACCGATGATATAACATTGCTGTTCGACCGCACCACAGGTCTCATTTCGCAATATACCTATCAGGGACAGTCGCTTCTTGGCGAAGGCGGCACACTGAGGCCAAACTTCTGGCGTGCTCCCACCGACAACGATATGGGTGCTCAGCTGCAGCGCAAGCAGAAAGTGTGGAAGCAGCCACAGACAGACCTGAAGAGCATGACTGTGAGCCGTGACAAGAAAGCCGGCACCGTGACCGTAAACACCGAATACGACATGCCCGAGGTAAAGGCAATGCTGAAGATAAGCTACCAGCTTGATGCCAACACCGGCGCACTGAAGGTGACGGAGACGCTCGACGCAAGCGACACGGCGAAGGTGAGCAACCTGTTCCGCTTCGGTATGCTGATGCAGCTGCCCTACGAAATGGACAAGAGCACCTATTATGGTCGCGGTCCGATAGAGAACTACAGCGACCGCAAAGACTGCATGAGGATAGGAATATACAGCGATGATGCTGACAACCAGTACTTCCCATACATCCGTCCGCAGGAGAGCGGCACGAAGAGCGACATCCGCTGGTGGCAGCAACAGAACGCCGACGGTTTCGGCATGAATATAAAGAGTTGCACTCCGTTCTATGCCAGTGCCTTGCACTTCGACATCGAGGAACTCGATGACGGCGATGACAAGGAGCAGCGTCACAGCTTCAGCCTCAACAAATCGAAGTTCACCAACCTGTTTATCGACGGTGAGCACAGTGGCGTTGCCGGCATCAACAGCTGGGGCGCATTGCCGCTGAAGCAGTACCGTGTGTATTATGGTGATAAGACATTTAGTTTTACCATTGTTCCGGTGGAGAAATGAAGAAAATGAAACGTGAAGAAAAAAGGTAAAACGTTAAAAAAGATACAAGATGAGAAGAAAAACGTCTTTTCTCTTGCGTATGTCGATAGTTTTATCTACCTTTGCCGACGTATTGGTTTCTGAGTGTCGGATGTAAGTCCGGCATTCAGGATTAAAAGGGAACCCGGTGAGAGTCCGGGACAGTACCTGCTGCTGTGAGTCCCATGATGAAAAGTTTGCAGCAAAACGTCACTGGCAATACTGCCGGGAAGGCGCTGCAAACGGGACGAGTCAGAAGACCTGCCTTTACGCGATGAGAGAACGTCCGCGGGTGTCGGCGTCTGTCAACAGATGGCTTAAATGTGTAAAGGCTTTCATGTCTTTTGCATTGGGCATTGGTATTGGTAGATTGCAAAAAAGTATATCCCGTTTGGTTAGTGACTCTTGTCGTAGCCAAACGGGCTTTTTGTTTGCCTGGGCTTGCTCTCTTTTATGCAGAGCGGGCGTAACGTGAAGATTGAGTCATTGGGCTGAACGGAGAGAAAAGGGAAAGGGAGCGTGAAAGCGCTCTGTATATTAAACTCTATGTCAAACTTTAAAAACTTTAGCGTTATGAAAAAGATTTTTAAGTTTATGACCCTTGCAACTGCAGCAGTTGCGGCCATAGTGTTTACCGGATGTAGTTCCGATGACGAGTTTTTAACTTCTAACGGCGGTGAGAAGGCACCCCAGACAAGAGCAGCAAAGCAGGACTTCGTGATTGACTTTGAGGATTTCGAAGCCTCGATGATGGCAGGTCCGACATCAGAAGGACAGAATTGTATCATTCCTTTTGGAAGTTCCGCAGACCAATCCGACATTACATTTATTATGAACAATGACGGTAATTTTGTTTCAGTATTTAATACGGTAAAAGGCAAGACTTCATGGTCTCGTGGCGGTGTGGCATTGTCACACTGGAACTATTGGACGAATCCTGCCGACTCCGTTGACGGATGGTGGTATACCTATCATAATCAATGTAGTGTGTATAACGAATCTTCAGTAAGCGGTTCCAATGCCAATGCGGGTCACAGTGGTTCAAACTTTGGTGTCGTATATGGTTACGATGACATTTGGTGGCATGAGATTGCCGAGCCAAAATTTGTATTTGACTCACCCCGCGAACTTAAAGGTTTCTGGTATGCTAATACAGCTTATACTTATGGTGTAATAATGAACGGTAATACATGGGAGAATCCTGGTAGCGGTAGTGCCAACTCACTTGCAAACAATCATGGCTGGTTTAAGGTCATAATGTATTTGTACTCAGATGTGAATTGTACCCAACTGATAACGACGCGCGAAAAATATCTTGCCGATTATCGTGATGACAACAATAAGGTAGAACCTGTTACTACTTGGGCTTATTGGGACGTAAATGTTGAAGGTGTATATGCTGTAAAGTTCAACTTTGTAGGGTCTGATACCGATCCTGTTGACGGGCTTAATACTCCTGCCTATCTGTGTATTGATGATATTACAATAAGATAAATACTCACAATGCGGGGAGTGTCGGTTAATATGCTGACACCTCCCGTTTTATTTTTATTAATTGCTGAATGAAACAGATTTATTGGTTAGCATCTTTGTTTTTATGCTTATCTTTTTGCGGATGTAATAAAGACGAATTGGTGACAGACGGTTCACAGGGTGCGCCGTCTATTATCTTTGATGACGAGTCGGGAGGTATTTACACCGTAAAAACGGGGCGGGAACTTACTGTCTCGCCTGTGTTTAAAAATGTTGAGGATGCTATTATAACATGGACGCTCAACGGTAAGATTGTATGCAGGGAGCAGTCTTACACAGCAGTATGGCAGGACCTTGGAGAACATTATGTTAAGGTCAAAGCCGTGAACAGTGCAGGAAAGGCTGAAGAAGAAATACGCGTGGATGTGGTTGAGCTGACACCTCCCGCGATAGAACTGAAAGTTCCTGCTGAGGGTTTGAAAATAGTAGTAAATACAGAATATACTTTTGAACCAGTTTTTGCCTTTGACGATCTTGATGGATTTAAGGTAGAATGGCTGATTGACGATATCCCTATGGGAACCGGCCGCAGTCTTGTATGGCATCCAACAGAATTGGGTAAACATTCTGTCGTAATAAGGGCTTCAAATGCAGACGGCAATACAGAAAAAGAACTTGAGGTGGAAGTTGTTGAGACTGTGCCATACAAGGTGAACTTCCCTACGCCATCGTATTTCCAGACCTCAACCGTCAGATATACATTTGCAGGACGACCTGTTTTTCTGAGACCTTATTTGCAATATTTTGAAAATCCGACATTCAGCTGGAAAGTTAACGGTGAGGAAGTGGAATGTTCAAGTCAGATGTATAAGTTCGTTCCGGCACAGAGCGGACGCTACACCGTTACGGTGATTGCAAAAGACGGATTCTCAGGTACGGAGGTTGCTGAAGATGTTGTGGTGGACTGTGTGACAGGAACAGAGATGGACAGATTAAGACCGGCAAGCACAAGCAGCTCCTATCGGCAGGCAAAAGTCTATGAGTATGTTCCGGCTCCGGGACAGTTTATAGGAGAAAGCAGGGATTTCCCAAATGTAATTACCGATATTGAAGAAGCAAACGCATGGGCAGAAAGCAGACTGGAAAGACAGGCGTATGTATCTTTAGGCTCTTTGGGCGGTTATGTGGTCGTGGGATTTGACCATAGCATACCGGTAAAGGGTCTAGAGTATGACTTTGCCGTTATCGGGAATGCCTTCAGTACTTCCAACGAACCGGGTGTGGTGTGGGTTATGCAGGATATTAACGGCAATGGGCTGCCGGATGATGAGTGGTATGAGCTAAGAGGCAGCGAAACAGGTAAGGACGAGACCAGACAGATGCTTGGCATAACTTACTTCCGCCCTGCGTTAGCACACAGGAATGTACCGTGGGTAGACACTGACGGAAATACAGGGTCGGTGGAATATAATACATATCATATACAGGACAGCTATTATCCCACATGGATAAAGAATGACAGCTATACTCTATATGGAACTAAACTTGCGTCGCACAATAAGCTTGACCCGGCAACAGGTTATTGGAGCAATGAGCCATATTTGTGGGGATATGCCGACAACATCGGCACAGACTGTCTGGGTGGTGACAGTTGGAGCGGCTCAGGTCAAAGAAACGGTTTTAAAATATCTAATGCCATGTATGCGGACCTGACTACCGTACCTTTAAAATATATTGATTTTATTAAGGTGCAAAGTGGAGTGTGTGCAATAAGCGGTGCGCTTGGTGAAATATCTACGGAGGTGTTTGGATTCCAAGATCTTTCAATATTGCCTTCAAAATCTAACATTAAAAAAACAAGAAAACAAAAATAAAACAGAAATGAAAAATTTAGCATTTATTGCAATGATGGGCATTGTATGCCTGTTTGCCTCATGCTCTGACGATGATACGCCGTCTGATGCCAATGAGAATTTTATCACATCGTTTGCACTTACGCTTGGTAACGGCGAGAAGTTTGATGCCACTATCAACGGCAATGTCATAACGATGACAGTACCATACAATGTGACCCTTGACGGTGCAAAGGCTGATGTTGCATATACACAAAGTGCGAAGATTATGCCCAATCCTGCCACAGTAACCGACTGGAATGCCGAGCAAGTGTTTGTGGTTACGTCGTATAACGGCGAAAAGAACGAATACACATATAACATTGTACGTTCAGAGATAACGCACAGTGGTGATGTGGTGCTTGCCACAATGGATGACATGGATAACTTCTTTGCATCGGCGACATCTGTAATTGATGGAAATTTGATTATAGGAAACGATGATGATAATGCCGGAGATATAACCAACTTTGCCGGACTTGCAAACCTGAAGAGTGTAAAGGGTTCCGTAATCCTGAAAAGCAGCATAAAGACAAGCGACTTTACTGGGTTTGACAAATTAAAAGAAATTGGCGGATTGCAGATAGGAGACAAAGACAATTATTCATCTGCGGAAATAGAGATGGTAACTATGAGAAACCTTGTGACAGTCAACGGTAATGTCTCCATCATGAATGATGCTGTGTCAATTGTAGAGTTTCCCGCTTTAACAGAAGTAAAGGGAGATGTAGCCGTTGACTCAAAAGTGCTGAAAAATCTTGAGATGCCTAATCTTGAACGGATAGAGGCAAAGCTTCTCTTATCAAAGAAAATACCATATACCGCAGGAGTTGTGCGTGGAGAGATTACAAAAATAGAATTTCCCAAGTTGGAGGAGGTTGGCGACACTCTTGGAATATATTATCTTTCGCCGTTGAAGGAGATATCGTTTCCTGTATTAAAGGTGTCTGGCTCCATTCAGATGCCGTGTATTTCCTTTGCCGTGGATAAAATTTCCATACCGTCGGTGGAACTGATAAAAGGTGGTGTTACAATTATCGGTATAGAGGGTAAGGCTACTGTTACGGGAGAGTATAACAAGGTGTTGGAACATATAGACTCGTTCCAGAATCTGCAGGAGTTACAGGGGGTATTCAAAATATCCACATTCCCTGGATTGCTGAGTTTGCCGGATTTCAAAGCATTGAAGCGTGTTGGCGGATTTTGCATAGATTCTTTTAAACCCGAGGTTCAGGAAAACCTTGACTTCAGCAAGTACGAATTTGTAGAATACAATGGTGTTGCCCCTTCTATCGAAGTCCCGTCAGGTTGCAAAGTCCTGAAGACAGCAGATAATCTACCTAATGTAGATTTGACGTTGCATTCGAACACGACTATAAATATACATACCATACATTCTCTTACATATTTAAAGTCCTTAGAAAGTATTGATGTGCCAACATTGGAATATGTGTATGGTAATTTGTATGTATCGGGCAGCAAGATGAGGCAAAGTTTCTCTATGCCAAATCTAAAGGAGGTGGATGGTTTTATGCATTTCTATACTTTGATGCAAGTTGTATCTCTTGACTTCCAGTCGTTGGAAAAGGTTGGTGGGCAACTATTTCTTGAGGGTATTTACAATAATGCTAAAGCAACTTATAATTTTTCACAGCTTAAGACCGTATGCTGCAGCGAAAATCCAGCATATACAACCTTTAAGGTAACGCAAGCATCAAGTAAGGATATACCGCATGGATCATTGCATGTCAGAAGCTCAGTGAAGACATTCGATTTTCCTGTATTAGAGAGAGTGGGCGGTAAGGGAATCACTTTGGAACAGCTGGCTCCATTCAGCTGTCCGCGGTTAAAACAGATAGACGGATTTCTATATGTGTATAATTCTTCAAGGCTTACAGAAATAGAACTTCCCGTACTTGAAAAACTGTCGGAGGTGAAATTTGTGAATGACAATAAATTTGCCGATTTCTCCGTATTCTCAAAGTTCATCAATGACGGACAGATAACCAAAGAAAAATGGTCTGTCACTGATTGTGCCTATAATCCTACCTACGAGGACATGAAGGCTGGCAGATACAAACCTGCTGAATAAGTGATTATGAAATATATCAGTCTGAGACACCTGTTATGGATTGTAGCGGGTGTCTCAATGTTGTCTCTCGGCTCCTGCATGGAGTGGGACTATGGCGAGACCGAGGATTTCAACGCCTCGGGAGCAGGACTGTTTATCACCAACGAGGGAAACTTTCAGTATGGCAATGCCACACTGTCGTATTACGACCCTGCAACGCGCGAGGTGCAGAACGAGGTGTTCTACCGTGCCAACGGCATGAAGCTGGGTGACGTGGCGCAGTCGATGACAATACGCAACGGTGTGGGATGGATTGTGGTGAACAACTCTCATGTGGTGTTTGCCATAGACATCAGCACGTTTAAGGAGATAGGGCGCATAGAAAATCTCACGTCGCCAAGATACATCCATTTCCTGAGCGACGAGAAGGCATACGTGACCCAGCTGTGGGACAACCGCATATTCATAGTGAATCCGAAGAAGTTTGAGATTACGGGATATATAGAATGTCCGCACATGACTATGGAAAGCGGCTCCACGGAGCAGATGGTGCAGTATGGGCAGTATGTGTATGTGAACTGCTGGAGCTATCAGAACCGCATACTGAAGATTGACACGGAGACCGACCGCGTGGTGGACGAGCTGGAGATAGGCATACAGCCGACATCGCTCGTGATGGACCGCTACAACAAGATGTGGACCATAACCGACGGAGGATATGAGGGCAGTCCCTACGGTCACGAGGCACCGTCGCTGTATTGCATCGATGCGGAGACGTTTAAGGTGGAGCGGCAGTTTAAGTTTAAATTCGGCGACTGGCCCAGTGAGGTGCAGCTCAACGGCACTCGTGATACGCTCTACTGGATAAACAACGATGTGTGGCGGATGAGTGTCACGGCGAGCCGAGTGCCTGTGCGTCCGTTTCTGCCCTACAGAGAGACCAAGTACTACGGGCTGACGGTGAGCCCTGCCGATGGCGATGTGTATGTGGCTGATGCCATAGACTATCAGCAGCAGGGGATAGTCTACAGATATGGTGCCGACGGGAAACTGAAGGACGAGTTTTATGTGGGAATCATTCCCGGAGCGTTTTGTTGGAAGTGAAGTTATGAGTTACAAACACATTATTATATATATAGCGCTGTCCTGTGCTGCGGCTGATGCCGTGGCGCAGGACATGACGCGCCGCATTCACAGGCTTGGTGAGGTGGTGGTGACGGGTCGCCCGATGAAGGAAATAGGAATGCAGAAGACCGTGTTCGACTCACTGGCACTGAAGGAGAACATCGCGCTGTCGATGGCTGACATCCTTATCTTCAACTCATCGGTGTTCGTAAAAAGCTATGGGCGTGCCACGCTGTCTACGGTGGCTTTCCGCGGCACGTCGCCAAGCCACACGCAGGTGACATGGAACGGAATGCGCATAAACAATCCGATGCTTGGCATGACCGACTTCTCCACCATACCGTCTTATTTCATTGACAATGCCTCGCTACTGCACGGCACCTCGTCGGTGAACGAAACCGGCGGCGGACTGGGAGGACTTGTGAAGCTGGGCACCGCTCCAGATGTGGCTGAGGGGCTGCGCGCGCAGTATGTGCAGGGCATAGGGTCGTTTGAAACCTTCGATGAGTTTATACGCCTTTCCTACGGCACGGAGCACTGGAGCTTCTCTACACGTGCAGTATATTCGTCATCGCCAAATGATTATAAGTACACCAACCACGACAAGAAGATAAACATATACGACGATGACAGAAACATCGTGGGGCAGTATTATCCCAAGGAGCGCAACCGCAGCGGCTCGTTCAAGGACCTGCATCTGTTGCAGGAAGTGTATTACAATACGCTGAAAGGCGACCGCCTCGGCATCAATGCCTGGTACATAGACTCCAACCGCGAACTGCCGATGCTCACCACTGACTACGGGCAGGAGAGCAGCTTTGAAAACAGGCAGAGAGAACACACGCTGCGCTCGCTGCTGTCGTGGGAGCACACGCGCGAGCAGTGGAAAACGGCAGTCAAGGGCGGATATATCCACACATGGATGGCTTACGACTATAAACGCGAGGTGGGCAACGGGGTTATGGCTTCGATGACGCGGTCGAGAAACAAGATAAATACCTACTACGGACAAGTGGAGGGAGAGTACACACCCGACCGCAGATGGTATTTCACATCCAACGTATCATTACACCAGCATTTTGTGAGGAGTGAGGACAAGAACGTGATTCTGCAGGATGGCGACCGTGCCATAGTGGGCTATGATAAGGGGCGAGTGGAGCTGTCGGGAGCAGTGTCTGCCAAGTGGCAGCCAACGGAACGCATAGGCATGTCGCTGACGCTGCGCGGAGAGATGTGCGGTACACAGTGGGCTCCGCTGATTCCCGCATTCTTTGTTGACGGCATTTTGTCGAAGCGCGGCAACATAATGCTGAAGGCATCTATATCGCGTAACTACCGTTTCCCAACGCTCAACGACCTTTATTTCCTACCCGGCGGCAATCCCGATCTTAGGAATGAGCACGGCTTTACATACGATGCCGGCATATCGTTTGATGTGGGAAAGGCAAATGTATACAGACTCAACGGCAGTGCCACGTGGTTCGACTCGTATATCGACGACTGGATAATATGGCTGCCCACCACAAAGGGATTTTTCTCGCCGCGCAATGTAAAGAAGGTGCATGCCTACGGCGTAGAGCTTAAGACGGGACTGTCGGTGCAGCCCTTCAGGGACTGGCTGCTGGACTTCAACGGCTCCTATTCGTGGACTCCGTCAATAAACGAGGGCGAGAAGATGTCGCCTGCCGACAAGTCGGCGGGCAAGCAGCTGCCCTATGTACCCCGTAACTCGGCATCGTTCACGTGCCGTGTGTCATGGCACGACTGGAGTCTGCTGTATAAATGGTGCTGGTACAGCGAGCGCTTCACAATGTCAAGCAACGACTACACGTTCACAGGGCATCTTCCCCAATACTTCATGAGCAATGTGGCGCTTGAGAGGAATGTTGCTTTTAAACCCGTGCATCTGCAGTTGAAATTAGCGGTAAATAATATCTTCAACGAGGACTATCTGTCAGTTTTGTCTCGCCCCATGCCCGGAACCAATTTTGAATTCTTTGTAGGCATCACGCCGAGATGGGGAAAGGCAAAAAAATAAAGCTCCGTATGTCTGTTGAAAGCGTCACCGTATTTCTTCGAGCAGTCCCTGACAGGCATCTTCGATAAGCTCCAAGGCAAACTCAAAGTCAGCGGTGTCGCCATAGTACGGGTCGGGAATTACCGTCTGTCCAGGGTGGTGGCGCAGATAGTCGGCAAGCATCAC
>JAGAPI010000105.1 GCA_017623335.1 Prevotella sp. | reverse complement strand
TGGGTGAGAGGCAAGAACCCCGACCTGCACTTCATCCCCACCGACACGCTCTACCTCACCATCGACAAGGAGGCTGTGAAGAAGAGCGGAATGATGATGGCAGCCGACTCCATCCCCGACAAGATGGTTATCTCGCTCAAGGGCAAGCGCTCACTCTACAAGGGCGACCTTATGATGCTTGAGATGATTGCCAACTGCAACTGGACACGTCCTATATACGTGGCAAGTACAGTGGGTCCAGCCAGCTACATGAATCTGGGCGACAACTTCGTGCAGGAGGGACTAGTGAACCGAATAACTCCGTTCACTACCAACATCGAGGGCAAAAGGATTCCAGGCGTAAAGAACTTCGACACCAAACGCACCTACGACAACCTGATGCACCGCTTCAAACTGGGCGGTATAGACAAGAAGGGCATATATCTCGATGAGACGGTGACACGAATGTGCTACACCCACCGCCGGATATACACCCAGCTGGCAATGAACCTTGTGGCTGAGGGCGACAACAAGAAGGCAGCCGAAGTGCTCAACTTCATTGAGAAGAACATACCGGAATACAACGTGCCGCACGACTTCATATACGGCTCGCTCGACATAGCACGTGTCTACGCCACCTTAGGTCAGAAGCAGAAGGCACAGCACATCATGGACGCGCTGTGGAACAAGTCGGAGCAGTACCTTCGCTGGTACTACAGCCTCACTGGCAGCCGCTTCCTCACCTCGCAGCAGGACTGCATCAGGCACTTCTACATGATGAATGAGATTCTGCAGCTTGGCTCCACCACCGACCAAAAGTGGTACGACAAGCATGTGCTACGGTTTAGCGACTATCAGAAAAGATACATGGAAAAGGGCGGAAACTTCGGCGAGGATTAATCCTCGCCGGAGCCTCCGGCTTTTTATGATTTTTGCCGTATGTCTGACTTGTCGGACAGGTCAGACAATAAAAAAAACGCTAAATAGCAGAAGAACTACGACACTTTAAAGAGATGATAATAGAACAACCCGCAATATGGCTGCGGTGGATTTACCCCAAAGCAGTCTGGCGGATGAACAGGCATGAGCGCGCCGTGTACATAACATTCGACGACGGTCCCATACCCGAGTCGACTCCTTTCATTCTTGACACTCTGCGCCGCTTCAACATCAAGGCGACATTCTTCATGGTGGGCGACAACGTGCGCAAATATCCACACCTCTACCAGCAGATTGTAGACGAGGGACATCAGGTGGGAAATCACACCTATAACCACATAAGCGGATTCCGCCACACACAGGAAGAATATCACAACAATGTGATAAAAGCCAATGAGCTGATAGACGCACATCTTTTCCGACCGCCCCACGGATGGATGAGATGGCCGCAGTACGAATGGCTGAAGAAACAGAACTATAAGATTATAATGTGGGACCTCGTGACCCGCGACTACTCTCGCCTGCTCACTGCCGACGACGTGATCAGCAACGTGAGGCGCTATGCACGCAACGGCTCCATCATCACCTTCCACGACTCGCTCAAGAGCATCGGGAAACTGCGCAAGGCGCTGCCAGAGTCGTTGCAGTGGCTTAAGGACCAAGGCTACGAGTTTAAGGTGTTTGAGTGAGAAAGATGCTGTGTGGATAACCGTAAAACAGCGATATAGGTACAGTACAACAACGATATACAAACCGTACAACGGCTATGTACGGACCGTACAACAGCGATGTACGCATCGTACAAACTGCACTACATATTTTTTGTACGCCAAAAACTCTGTTTTACAAAGTGTTATAAAGAGAAAGAAAAAAAATAGAAGAGGATGTATCACATCCTCTTCTATTTTCTGTGTCTATTGGCGCGCTGCTCGCGGTATTTAGCTTTCTGCTTCGCAGAGCCGCTGCCGTGAGCACCCGTGATATACTTTTTCTTCTTCGCCTTGGTCTTCACCTTTCCGGCGTTGGGGTCTTCCTTAGGCTTTCCCCTAAACACGATGCCGCCTCCGGCAATTATCTCGTCAATGTCGCTCATTTACTCAATTCATAATTAATAATTCACAATTCATAATGCATAATTCATAATTTATCAGCGAAACGAGAACAACCCGTAATGCCAAACTTCGAGAACCCGATTCTAAACTTCGAGAATGCGGAAGCCAGCTATGCGCAGCCAATTATGCATTATGAATTGTGAATTATGCATTAAAATCAGTGATGGAACAGTCTCACGCCAGTGAACGCCATTGCGATGCCGTACTTGTTGCAGGTGTCGATGACATGGTCGTCGCGCACCGAGCCACCCGCCTGTGCAATGAACTCCACTCCGCTCTTGTGGGCACGCTCTATATTGTCGCCAAACGGGAAGAAGGCGTCAGAACCGAGAGCCACCTTGGTGTTCTGGGCTATCCATGCCTTTTTCTCCTCCATGGTGAGCACCTCAGGCTTCTCCTTGAAGAATAGCTGCCATGTTCCGTCACACAGCACATCATCGTGGTCTTCAGAAATATACACGTCGATGGTGTTGTCACGGTCGGCGCGGCGAATCTTGTCAACAAAAGGCAGGTTCATCACCTTCGGGTGCTGGCGCAGCCACCAGATGTCCGCCTTGTTGCCTGCAAGACGTGTGCAGTGGATGCGGCTCTGCTGTCCGGCACCGATGCCGATAGCCTGTCCGTCCTTAACGTAGCACACAGAGTTGCTCTGTGTATATTTCAGGGTGATGAGCGAGATGATGAGGTCGCGCTTAGCCTCGTCGGTAAACACCTTGTTGTCTGTCGGGATGTTCTCGAACAATGCTGGGTCATCAAGCTTTATCTCGTTTCTGCCCTGCTCGAATGTGATGCCATACACCTGCTTGCGCTCTATTGGTTCAGGCTGGTAATTGGGGTCAATCTTTATCACGTTGTAAGTGCCCTTGCGCTTCTCCTTCAGAATGGCGATAGCCTCGGGAGTATAGTCGGGGGCAATCACTCCGTCGCTCACCTCACGCTTGATAAGCAGAGCTGTAGCCTCGTCGCAGGTGTCGCTCAGCGCCACGAAGTCGCCGTAAGAGCTCATGCGGTCGGCGCCGCGTGCCCTTGCGTATGCGCAGGCTATTGGTGAAAGCTCCACGCTGAGGTCATCAACAAAGTAGATTTTCTTCAGAGTGTCGCTCAGCGGCAAACCTACTGCGGCACCAGCTGGCGACACGTGCTTGAACGAAGCAGCTGCAGGCAAGCCTGTCGCCGCCTTAAGCTCCTTGACAAGCTGCCATGAGTTGAGCGCGTCGAGGAAGTTGATATATCCAGGACGACCATTAAGAACCTCCAGTGGCAATTCGCCCTCAGTCATGAATATTCTTGAAGGCTTCTGGTTCGGATTGCATCCGTACTTCAATGCTAATTCTTTCATATCTATAATTATTTCTTAATTTTAATAATGTGTCGTTTTTTATTCAAAAAATAATGAAGAAGTTAAAGGGGAGTTAGAAGGAGTAAAAGGGAGTTAAAGGACGTATGTCTCTGCCGTGACATCAGTGCTCTGCGCATATGTCCTTTAACTCCTTCTATCTCCCTTTTACTCCTTTTAACTCCTTCCATATCCTTTTTACTCCCCAAAAAGAAAAACGTAAAAATGCAGCGTTGCCATAACCATGGTATGCTGCATTTTTATAGTCGGACAAATTGATGTAATCTTTTCGATTAATCCTTCTTGGCAACAGTTCTCTTCTCCTTGATACGAGCCTTCTTGCCAGTGAGCGCACGCAGATAGTAGAGCTTTGCGCGACGCACCTTACCAACCTTGTTCACCTCGATGCTCTCGATACC